>NZ_LCWN02000062.1:0-12653 GCF_002078205.2 Vulcanisaeta sp. EB80 | reverse complement strand
CAATCATCGACTCCTGTGGGTTCTCGCCAAGATCCTCGGTTATGATAATCGCTGGTGTCTTTGTCAATTCATTGGCGATTTGCCTAACCCTACCAACCTTCCTAACCCCCTCCCTTAGATGCTTAACGCGCTTCCTAAACTCCCTCGTGTTCGTCACATTCGAGTATTTGCCATTCGGTAATGCGAAGTGTGGTTTTAACCTCTCGATGATTGCATTCCTAACCCTCCCATACCTCCTAGCCAACCTACCAAAATCAGTCCTTATCGAGTATAACTGTGGCGTTGCGTACTGCCTATTCCAATTAGCCACCTTGTCCACTGTGGATGTTAAGTCAATTTTACCAACAGCAACAGTGTTCTCATTGATGTCGAAGGCAATAATCGACTGCGGCTTCTCCACCCTAGGCTTCAGCTTGAAGATGAATATGGCATACCACCTATTCAACCTACGCTTAATAATCAACGTGCTAGCCAGCTCGGCTTCACCACTCAATACCCTCCACCAAAACAACCAGAAACGTTTATGTGGTCTCAACCAAACCTCCCTCCTCTCGCCGAGCAGTGATAAGCTAAGCTTGACTGGGGCTATTGATCTAACGAACTCCTCATAACTCCAAGTCGTTACGACAAACCTAATAGATACGTTTTTAACCTCCGGGTAGGGCTTGTTCACCAAGCCCTTCTTTTTCCTTTCAACGAATGATTTTGCGATTTCGGATGATTGCCTGATTGCTTGGATGATTAGTTGTGAGTTGAGGTTTGGGTACTCCAGCCTATACTTGCTGTAAAACAACCTCTGGAGTTGGGTTGCGCTCGTAACATTGTTCACAACGGCATAAGCAACAACCTCATGAACGATGTTGAGATACGCAGACTCAACAGAATAAAGTAGCTTGCTGAGTTCCTTAGTAACCTCAAGCTCAACAGCAACAGACCTACGCAACATCCACAAGAAAAAGTAGCAACCAAAAATAAAAACCACCCACGACAAGAAGGGGCGAGGCTCGTTTCGTCGTCATTAATCAGTATCTAATAATGCTCTCATTAGCTGCTCAATACCGTATTCCACATCATCAATACCCAATAACTCCCTTTCTGGGGATAAATCACCCACAGCGTACTTATTAAGGTATTTAGCATTGATTGCTAGAAAATTCGGACCCCACTTATACAGCCTCAGCACGTCGTTGGCCAACTCCCTAAAGCCAAGTATGTATAGGGTAGCGGCCACAGCCTCTATTGTCGAGAGGATGTATGGTTTACCGTAGTGAGCAGGATTTGCGGCGATCAATAATGGCAAACGCCTCCTCACGAAATCACCCCTCACAAGCTTTCCATGCTCCTCAATAGCCCTCTTCCACGAGCAATCGATCAATGATATACCCCTGGCAATTGCTACATCAACATCCCCCGGCGTTAGGGGAAGCCTCGATGTTGGATCCAGCAGCAATGAACCTCTCGGTAACCTCCCGGGACTACTTACGAGTCGTATAAACCCATGCTTACTTAGTTTAATTGCGGTGTTTTTTCTCGGGTCATCCTGTGATAACCTGTATACAAATACCTTAGGCGCTATCATGGTTGTGTTAGCCTAATAACCTTAATATTTTAATAACTAAGTGTCCTTAGTGCTATAATGAGTAAGTTGCCTCATTATAGGGAGGGTCTTCGGGCTGTCACAGGTTCTGGCGAGTATATTGATGATATACCTACGCCCCCTGGTACGCTATACATGGCTATTTACAGGAGCCCCTACGCCCACGCCCGTATTTTAAAGATCGATTTAACAGGGGTTCTCGAACACGGTGGTATTGCTTATGGTCCAGGTGAATTGAGTAAGGTTATACCGAACCCCTTCCCACTCGCTGTTGATGCACCAATTAAGTATTATCCGTTTGCCCGCGATAAGGTTAGATTTGTTGGTGAGCCTATAGCCGTTGTCCTTTCTGATGATCCTTATAGAGCGGTAGATCTTCTTGATTATGTCCAGGTTGATTTTGAACCGTTAAAGCCTGTGGTGAGTATTGACGATGCGTTGAAGGGCGATGTCCTTGTTCATGACGAATTAAAATCAAACATAGCCATGTATAGGCATATGAAATTCGGCCCTGTGGATTCCGTATTTTCCGAATCACCCGTGGTTGTAAAAAGGGAGTTCTATTACCAGAAGCATAACGCAATGCCCCTGGAAACCTACGGGGTACTTGCACATTACGTTGGTGGTGAATTGAATGTATGGGCTAACGCACAAGGTCCACTGTTAATAGCGTACTTTGTTAGTAGGGCTTTAGGACTGCCTACGGGCAGCCTCAGGCTGTTTACACCGAGGGATATCGGCGGCAGTTTTGGTTCGAAATACTCACTATACCCATACATTGTGCTTGCAGCTGCGGCGTCAATACTCAGTGGAAGACCTGTTAAGTGGATTGAGAGTAGGACCGAGCACCTAGTTGGTAGTAACTCAGGTGGTGCTAGGAAGGGTGTTGTTGAGATCGCCTCAACGAAGGACGGCATTATAAAGGGTCTTAAGTTTAGGTTTTACGAGGATGTTGGCGCATACCCAAGACCCCCTGACCCCGGTGTCCTATTTAGGGTTCATGGTAACATGAACGGCGCATACGATGTTAGGGCTATCGAGGTCGAGGACTACGTCATACTAACGAATAAACTACCCACCGGGTTGAATAGGGCTTATGGTGGCCCACCATTCTACTTCATGCTTGAGGTTGCGGTTAACGAGTTAGCCCGTGAGCTGGGTATCGACCCATTGGAATTGAGGATCAAGAACTTAATAAGGGACTTCCCGAAGAAGTTGGGTGACGAGTACTTCTACGAGACAGTAACGGGAGGCCTATACCCAAAGCAGGACTATGAGAGGGTTGTAAGGGCGATAGAGCCTGAATATAGGCGTTGGCTTGAGGAGAGGAAGAAGAATCCAAACATCGGTGTTGGCGTTGTGGTTCTCGTTGAACCAAGCGGAACAAACCTGGGCTATACGGACCTAGCAATAGAACCAAGCAGACGTAAATACCCACACTCAGGTGCTGGTACCTACGTTACCGTAAGCATCGACATGAGCGGTTACATTAGGGTCTTTGTTAACGGCACAAACGAGGGCTTGGGCCACGAAACCACACTTGCCGAGGTGGTTGCCGCTGAGTTGGGTGTTGATCCATCGATCGTTATTGTGGAGAACAGGGTCGATACCACCAGAACGTGGGCCCTCTCTGATGGTAGTTACTCAAGTAGGTTTGCGCCAATAGTCATTAGTGCGGCAATACTCGCCTCCAGGCAGTTGAGGGAGAGGCTTACGAGGTTAGCCATGTCGATGCTTGGTACGGATAAGGTTGGTTACGAGAATGGCCAGTTCTATGATGTCAATAATCCAAGTAGGAGGGTGGATATTAGGAGGATTGCCTCGTCTGTTAACTGGGACCCTGGTTCACTACCTGAGGGGGTTGACTCGTCCTTAAGCGTCACTGTTTTCTATCAACCACCAACAGTAAAGGCTGCTGAGGGCGATAGGATAAACTCATCAGCCACATACGCTATACAGGCCCACCTGGCTGTTATAGAACTTGACCCAAATACGTACGATATCAGGGTTAGGAAGTACGTGATAGCGCATGACTCAGGTAGGGTCTTTAAGAGGGAGTTTGTTGATGGCCAACTGATGGGTGGTTTGATGCATGGGCTTGCATTAACACTCTATGAGGAATTGATGTATGATGATCAGGGAAACCCATTAACAACAAGCCTCGACATCTACGAGTCACCAACATTGGCTGAGGCCGTCGGTATGGAGGTGGAATTCATCCATTTTGAAACACCAGCAAAGTTCCTCATATCGGAGGCTCATGGTGTTGGTGAAGGCGCAATGATGGGCGTTCCAGCCGCCATAGTTAATGCACTGGCCTCAATAATTGGTAAGGCAGTAACTGATTTACCATTACGCCCATACAAAATAATGAGGGCTATTGAGGGGTGATGGGGATGTCCTACGCGCTTGGTTTGCCTAGAGGTTTCAATTACCTAAGGGCCTCAAGTATCGATGAAGCACTTAAGTTGTTGAGTGAGTATGGTGGTGAGGCTAAGGTTTTGGCTGGCGGCATGAGTCTCATGCCTATGCTGAAGTTAAGGATGATGGAGGTTAAGTACCTCATAGATATACTAAGCCTAAATGAGCTTAGGTACGTGAAAATTGACGGTAATTACCTCAGGATTGGCGCCTTGACTACGCATAATGATGTTGCCATGAACAGGCTAGTAAACGAGAGGGCTAAGGTACTCAGCGAATCGGCTTGGCATATAGCCGATGTACAGGTTAGGAACATAGGCACCATAGGAGGTAGCCTTGCCCACGCAGATCCCGCCGCTAATTACTACCCAGCATTAATAGCCCTTGATGCAGAGGTGGTCATTAGAGGTGTTGGTACGGAAAGGGTCGTTAAGGTCGCCGAATTCTATAAGGGACCTTACACCACAGACCTAGGGCCTAGTGAATTGATTACTGAGGTAAGAATACCGGTGAGTAGCCTTAACGGTGTTTACGAATTCTTCAGGAGAGGTGGTGCCTCATTCCCTAGCGCTATTGTGACCGTGACTTATCAAGAGAAGGAGGGTGTCATAACGAGTTCCAGGATATCGATAGGTGCCGTATACCCAGAACCTGTGCTCATTAAAGATAACCTGGCTGGTATGAGCACTAAGGAGGTTGGGGCTAAGGCCGTTGATATTGCCAATTCCATTTTCTCATCAATAGAGGCTAAACCACTCGAGGATACACACGCACCCGGTGATTACAAAATTAGGGTTGCAAGGAACATGCTCATTAAAGCATTAGCAAACATAGCATCAGGCACCTTATCCAAACCGAAGACCCCGGTTAGGGAGGTCGTCAGTGAGTGGAAACCGGCTGAGGATAAATTGGAGTACGTAGGTGACCTGGTCAGGGTTAGGGTCAATGTTAATGGGCAATGGATTGAGGATTTAGTGGAACCAAGGTTGCTCCTAGTTGATTTTCTGAGGAGGCATGGATTTAGGGAGGTTAGGAGGGGTTGTGATGAGGGTAAGTGCGGCGCCTGTACGGTCCTCTTTGATGGTAAAGCCGTTAAGTCATGCATGATACCGGTAGCTAGGGCGTCTGGGCACTATATAACCACAATAAGGGGTTTAAGTAAGGGTGTTGAGCTTCATCCAATACAGCGGGCCTTCATTGAGGAATTCGCGATGCAATGTGGTTATTGTACTCATGGTTTCATGATGGTCACATACGACTACTTGACAAACATAGACCCTGCGGCTGACGACGAGGTTCTTAAGCTCAGCATAAAGAATATATGTAGGTGTACGGGTTACGTAAACATAATAAAGGCGATAAAGAGGGCTTCGAAATACTTAAGCGGTGCAAATCCGTGATTTCTTTTTCTTTCTATCTCTTTAGTTAATTATTAAATACTAGGTTCACTTAATGATTTAAGCATACCTGCTCAAGGAAACCTTAAAAGATTGGCTTTAGGTTGTACCTTAATAATGAGCGTTACAAACTCAACCATAGCTACAACACCCCCAAAGGTCTTTGGATTCATACCCCAATACATCTTTTACACAGTATTGGCAGCCATAGTGATAATGGTAGTTGGGTACATAGTTGGTAGGCTTGTTGAGATCCTAATCAAGAAGATATCCTACACAACGGGTCTTGATGCGTTCTTTAGGAAGACATCGATTGGCCGAGCACTACTTAGGAGTGGTTATACCGCAGGTGATTTCCTTGGTTTATTCGTTAAGTGGGTTATTTACATAGCAGCCATCTTCTACGCCCTACTTGAATTATCGTATGTAAGTCCAAACCTATCCTTCCTCTACGATACATCAAGGAGCGTTCTCTCATACCTACCCTACCTGGTATCCGGTGTTATTATATTAATAATTGGATTAATAATGGTTGATTGGATAAGTGATTATTTCAAACGAAGTTACCCAGTCAATGATCAATATTCACAAACATTACTGAATTTCGTTGGTGATGCCTTTAGATTTATTTTATACTACATGGTCATAACCATAGCCCTTAGTGTAATGAAGGTTAATGTCACAATACTCTACGTTTTTGCCCAAGGGCTTGCTTGGGCGATCGCCATAGGACTTGGTGTAGCCATTGGGTTGGTGCTAGCCATACCACTTAGGGAACCCTTAAGGAGATTTCTTGAGCAGGAGTGGGGTGGCCCACGTAGGGATAGTAAGGAGGGTGAGGGTAGTGACTAAGCCCGTAATTGGCGTTATAATGTACCAGACCAGTAATTCCAAGGGGCAGGAGTTGGTGGCGCAGAGGATGGTTAAGTGGTTCCTAAGGCTTGGCTACGAATCCTACCTAATAACGAGTATTTATCACGACGGCAATGAGGTAATTAGGAGGAGGATTGTGGAGACATCGTTGGAGGGTTATGTGTTTCAGGAGAAGGATCGTGCCATCAACCTACCGACCATAAGAGTTGATAGCTACACCGCCAAGTGGCCTCCTAGGAGGATTATGTTTAAGAACTTCGTTGATGTATTGAGAAGGATTAGCGATAATTTTGGCATCAACTCATTAATAACGCACTCAACGCTTTGGAATGGTCCTGAGGATACTGCTAAGTACGTGATGTGGAGAAGGATGTTGATAACCTTCGGTCTTGAGGGTGGTAATGTGTTCTTTGCGCACATGAGCCACTACCAACCACCAGACCCAACGAGGTATGATGTGGTGGAAAGAACGTATAGGCTGACCTGGAATCACATGGCATTTCCCGAAATATTCAAGGCTGCTAACCTAGTATTGTGTGTAACACCGATTGAGGGTGAGGAAATGGTTAGGATGGGCGCTAGGCCCGAGCAGATTTACGTGTTTCCTGGCGGAATCGATGATGATGAGGTTTTGGACTTGAATGCGGTTGATTCAAGTGACTTCAGGGTTAAGTATAGGATACCTGATAATGCGAAGATAGTAGCTTACCTGGGAACAGTTGAGGAGAGGAAGAATCCATTGGCGGTGGTTCAGGTAGCAAAACTACTTAGGGGTAGGAAGGATGTGCACTTCGTTATTGCGGGTAAACCTGGTGATCAATGGGATGAGGTGGTTAGGGGATCCCGTGGGTTAAGCAATGTTACATTGACGGGCGAGTTGAGTGTTGAGGATAAGAAGAAGTTGATTAAGGAGGCTTACGCGAACATAATAATGAGTAAGATGGAGGCGCTCGGGCTGACACAGCTCGAGTTTATGTATGGCGGTGTGCCAGTGATAACGTCGGCGGTGTATGGCCAGAAGTGGGTTGTTAGGGATGGGATTGATGGTATACACGTTAATGGCCCAGATGATGTGGAGGGTGCGGCAAAGGCTGTGGAGAGACTCCTTGATAATCCTGATGAGAGAGATAGAATGGGTAGAAATGCTAGGGAGAGGGCCGGGCAATTCCTAATGAGTAAGATTGTCAGGGAGTTGGCAGGTAAAATTGAAGGTTACCTTCAATAGGCTTTATGGATCGGACAACGTGTGACTAAACTGATTAATTATTGAATATATGACCCACACAGCTTCCATTGACCATAAAAAGTAAATCAACGGCTTAATGTTCACAGCGATACCATGTACCGCCAATATGCTGGGTATTGAAGCGAATATTGCGGTTATTAACACAAACTCGCCGAGTATGACGGGGTAAACAAGCACATGACCTGAGAGTGAGCCCTTTAGGAATGCCAGGAAGACAAATGCTACAATCAATAGTATGTATTCATGAAGCAATCCCACGATACTCGGTGTAACGCGAGTTAGATATGAGCTTAGTAATTCATATAGTATAAGCGTTAGAATTAGGAATAGTAAATCAGTGATGGCATTAAATGCACCATTAATCAGTCTATCCTTAGCTCTCATTTATGGTCACCGTAGATGTTACATTGGCTATACCAGGTATTGTGATGGTGACATTAATGGGTGTAGCTAACGAAATGAGCTGAATATCAACACTGCCGTAACCATACGGCGCAATACTCACTGAGCTAGAGACATTATCTTGACTCACTGTAACAATTATTGGTGTTGGTAATGGATTGCTAATGTTAATTGTTAAGTAGTACGTATTATCTTTCATGTATACCTTTGCACTAACGTAATTACCTAGATTGCCTATGGTGTACGCTGATACGGCTAAGGTGACCAGGACTATGATGAAGGCCAACATTGCAGTGAGCATTGCTACCCTCATGGTTTCACCTTATAGGTTCTGTAGACCGTCTCTCCGGAGATGGCGGTTGTTCCCGCCGTCTCCTTCTCGACGGTCTCCCTGGGCCCCCTCACCGCAGTGGCTCCCCAACGGTCGCCCGCGGTTCCCAGCCTCTGCGGGTCTCGGAAACCCAGGGGTACAATTAAGGGTGTTGGGGATGGACTTTAAAACCCATCGCTTTATCACCAATGGTAATAAGCGTTACGAATAATCACGAAAACCGAAACTGCCCCTCGTAACGAGAATAGCCCCTGACCACGCAATCACGGCTATGAAGGCCACCTTATACGTAACCACAGCTAGAACATATAATACGCTCTCAAGACTTGGTGGTTGAGGTATCGATACTCCTGCGATCAGCTCCTCATATGCAAGAAACGATGCGATAAGTAGCAGTGCTACGCCTATGCTGATTAATACGATACTAATCCTACGCTTTGTATTCCCAGGTGTTGTCATGTGAATTTATTTTCCCACCTGGATTTAATGCTTTATTATTAAATATCGACGACAAATTGTAACTTCCAATAGTTATTTTCTTGCTTAATACTCATCATGTTATAGGTCATTGCTTTAACAATGAGTCCCCTATAACCATGCTTATTAATGTCGAAATGCTCACCACCGACCAACGCCCTAGCCGTATATGGTCCATTACCCTCTATGGCTATATTCCTAAAGTAATCCCCATATGCGAATTTCTTGCCGTCGAATAGGTATATGAACTCATCAATCCAGTTAAAGAGGAGTTGTTCGAGGTCATCGCCATCAACCTTAGTCTCCACGTACTCCCTGAGCTCAACCCTATCCGTGTAGTAGGTCAGATTAGCGACACCTAATGCCGCATTTTTAAACGCCTCCTCTAGCGTGCAACCGTAAGCTATCACTAGGATGTCAGCCGTGTGCTCTCCATACTCGTACCTAGTTGGTGCACCGCACGGTAGCGTCCCCATCAAAATAATCAGGTAATTACCCCCTTTTAATTCAATGCGTCCTTAATTTCTCAATACGAACCCTCGTATCCTTATACGCGGGTGTCTTGGTTATTGGGTTCAACACGTATGGCGTTAAAACATTAGCCTGCAACTCTGGGTAGTGGAATGTTGTAAATAATACGCCAGGGGGAACCCTACTTGATTTAACAACACTGACGATCAATTCACCCGCAGGTGATACCAACTTAACAATATCGCCGTCCTTGACACCCTCCCTTGCCATATCCTCACTATTCATCTCAACCACGGGACCTCTCCAAAATACCTTGAGTATGTGTGATTTCGAAGTCATCGTTGCCGTGTGGTACTGAGCCCTCTCACGACCAATTATCAACACGTATGGGTAAAGCCTCTCCTCAACAACACCAGGTCCCCTCCAAGTGGCTACCCTGAACCTGGCCTTACCCCTTGGAAAACCATCACTATAAAGTATCGGCGTACCACCATGCGTTTCATCAATGACAGGCCACTGTAGACCACCCTCGCGTTCAACCCTCCCATGGCTTAACCCCCTGAATATCCGTGAGGACTGGGCTATCTCCCTCATGATATCCTCACTGTCTCTGAACCCCATGTCGTAACCAAGCCTCCTAGCTAACTCAACAAAGACCCACCAATCGGGTTTTGTCTCACCTGGTGGATCAACGACCTTCCTCGTCAGTTGAACCCTCCTCTCCGTGTTTGTAAATGTTCCATAATCCTCTAGGGCGGATGATGCTGCCGGTAATACAGCATCTGCGTACTCGGCTGTTTCCGTAAGGAATATGTCCTGGACCACTAAAAACTCAAGTTTACTCAAGGCATCCCTTACAGCATTACTATCTGGGTGTGACCTAACACTATTCTCGCCAACAATTATCATGGCCTTAATCAAACCCCTCCTAGCCATTTCAATCATTTCAGTGCTCCTAAAACCAACAAAACTAGGTAATTTACACCTCCATAACTCCTCAAACCCCCTCCTAACCTCGGCATCCGTGATTGGTTGATAACCCGGCAACCTACCTGGGGCGCAACCCATGTCAGCACCACCCTGCACATTATTCTGACCACGTAGAGGCATTAGTCCGGATCCGGGGTTACCAACATTACCAGTGAGTAATGCCAGGTTTATTAGTGAGGAGACGTTCTCAGTCCCATTCTCATGCTCAGTAATGCCTAGGGTCCACAGTATCATTGATGGCTTCTCGAGCGCGTACAGCCTAGCGACCTGCCTAATAATATCCGCAGGAACTCCAGTAACCCTCTCGGCAAAGTCTAGGGTGAACGGTTCAAGACTTCTCCTCCACTCCTCAAATCCCTCGGTGAACTTCCCAATGAAGTCTTCATCATGCCAATCCATATCCAATATGTACTTAGCCATGGCTGAGAATAGGACAACATCAGTACCAGGCCTTAGGTTAATCTCGTACTCAGCGTATCTCGCCAACTCCGTGTGCATTGGGTTAACCACCACCAGGTGGGAGCCCTGCTTTGCCGCCCTCTTAACGTAGGAGGCAATGACTGGGTGCGTTTCATTAATGTTCGAGCCGACTACAAATATTGTTCTTGCATTAAGTATGTCTTTTATTGGGTTTGTGGCTGCACCAAAGCCAAGCTGTGTGGCTAATGACCAAGCTGATGGTTCGTGGCACAGCGTTGCTGATTGATCAATATTGTCCGAGCCTATCGCGCATCTCATGAACTTCTGAAACGCATAGAGGCTTTCGTTAGTGCTTCTATCACTCATTATACCGCCTATCGATGCCGGCCCGTACTTACTAATTATCTCCTTAATTCGGGAGGCCACAATGTTGAGGGCCTCGTCCCAACTAACCTCCATGAAAACCTCGTGAATATTCCTGCCATTCAACGGACCCTTAGGAACACCTGGTTTCCTAACTAGGGGCTTGGTTAGTCTCTCGGGGCTATTAACGTAGTGAAAGCCGAATTTACCCTTAGTGCATAGCTTACCCTCATTAGCAGGTCCATAACCACCCCTAGCCCACGCAACCCTGCCATCCTTAACCCCATACTCCACAGTACACCCGGTACCGCAGTATGGGCATGTGGTCTCAACAACCTTATCAGCTGGCACCCAATCCTTCTCCATCAACGCCCCCGTTGGGCATGCATCAACACAGGCACCGCAACTAACGCAGTCCGACTTGCCCATGGGTACGTCCAGGTCAAAACTAATCCTAGTGCCGGACCCCCTACCTATCACTGCAATGACGTCGTTATTCTGATCCATGGTACACGCAATGACGCACTTCCTACACATAACACATGCCGACGGGTTAAACACTATTGCTGGGTGCGTATCATCTAGCCTCTCATCGCCAATTATTGGCGCTTGCTCAAGCCCATACTTGACGGCGTAACTGCAGAGAACACACCTATCCCTCTCTTCCCTACTTCTGTGTACGTGATTCTTGAGCAGGAGCTTAAGAATTGTTAACCTTGCCTCACGCACCCTCGAGCTTTCAGTCTCTATCTTCATGCCTTCGGAAACCCTCGTTATGCATGACGGCATTAACCTACCATTAACCTCAACAACGCATACCCTGCAGGAACCGTTGGAAAAACCCTCATAATAACAGAGGGTGGGTATCTCAATACCAAGCCTCCTCGCTAAACCCAGTATTGTCTCTCCATCCCTAGCCTCAACCTCCATACCATTAATTACGACCTTCACCATAACCATCACCTAAAGCAAACACCAGCCCTACAAACGCCTCCTAGGTGTTCCTCGAACTCATCCCTAAATTGATTAAGCGCATCCAGGAACACCTTACCTGCCGACATACCAAGCCCGCACAATGACGTCTCCATCATGGTTTTAGCCACAGACTCGGCCCACCTAAGATCATCCAGGCTCGCTTTACCCTCCCTAACCCTCTCCAGGAAGCCCACAAGCTCCCTAGTACCAAGCCTGCATGGTTCACAGCGACCACATGATTCGTGGGAGAAGAACTTCATAACCTCGAGCATAGTATCCACAATGCACCTCTTGTTGGATAGCGCAATTATTACTCCAGGCCCTATGAAGACGCCCAGCTTCCTCGTATCCTCAGACGTTAACCTCACCTTAATCTTCGAGGAATGCACAAGACCGCTGGACACACCGCCAACAAAGACGGCCTTCACATCCTTAGCCCCAGTCTCCCCGAGAAACTCATCCAACTGAATCGTAAGCGGTTTCCTATAGAGACCAGGTCTCTCAACATCGCCCGTAACACAGAGGTACTTCTCAATAATTGGCTCCCTACCCTCATAATGCGTCCTCAATATCACTGGGGCTGCCGCCACAACCTCTACGTTGATGACCGCAGTGGGCTTTCCAAGGAACCCGGATTCCGTGGGGTCGGGCGGGCGAAGTCTAGGTTCGCCCCTCTTACCCTCGAGGGAG
>NZ_LCWN02000061.1:0-12706 GCF_002078205.2 Vulcanisaeta sp. EB80 | reverse complement strand
TATGCTGAGGTTGTGATGGAGGGGTATATACTGGCTAATGAGGAGGCTAGTGAGGGGCCTTGCATGGACGTACTTGGTACCTATGATGAGGTTAGGACCCAACCTGTGGTTAAGATAACCAGGGTGTACGTTAGGAGGGATTCACCATTAATTGCGCACGCGCTTGTTGCTGGTTATTCCGAGCATAGGGTATTGATGGGTATCGAGAAGGAGGCTAAGATCTGGAAGTTCGTTAGTAATGTTGTCCCTGAGGTTAAGGCTGTCAGGTTAACAGATGGAGGTTGCGGCTGGTTACATGCTGTAGTATCCATTAGGAAGCAAAGCGATGGTGACCCTAAGAATGCAATAATGGCTGCCTTTGCAGCGCATCCGAGCCTTAAGTACGTTGTCGTGGTTGACGACGATATAGATATAGATAATCCAAGTGATGTTGAGTGGGCCATCGCAACGAGATTCAGGGCAGATGAGGATTTAGTACTTATTAAATATGCGAGGGGTTCGACTTTAGATCCCGTGGCGATAGATCCAGTACAGGGCATAACAACGAAGATGGGTATTGATGCAACAAGACCAATAAATACCGATGAAAGGAGATTTAGGAAGGGTGTTATTCCTGCATCTATCAATTTAGATAAGCTAAAAATTGAGTAGGTAAACGTTTACTCTACGTATACTTATAGTGATTTCTGCATTAATTATAATGCTGCGGGAGGTTTAGATTAAAAAGCCGCTTCGCCCAGTCGGCATTGTGGATATAGGCATAATTAGGCCGTACGAAGTTGAGTACAACCCTGAGGATGTCGTTGACTTAGAGAATGCGATTAGATCCCTTGGGCATAGGGTGAGGAGGGTGTATATCGACATGGTTGGTGTTAGGTTGGGTAGGGGTGGTATTAGTTATTATCAATTGGTTGGTAGATCTAATTATGAGGAGATTAACATAGCAGGTGCTGTATTACGGCATATAGGTGTGATTAAAGATTTTGAGCAGTTTTCGCATAGGCTCTGGGTTATTAGGTCGATTGAGTTAAGTGGGGTTTACGTAATGAACCCCGTGATGAATTGGTTAATCGCCAGTGACAAATTTTCATCATTAATGCTTCTTGCAAAGCACGGTTTACCAGTCCCAGACACCGTGGTTAGTGAGAACATGTTCGTGGGATACAACACTGTTAAGGAGTTTGGTAAGGCTGTTGTTAAGCAAATTAGGGGTGCGATGGGTTTTGGTGTGTTTCAGGTTGATGATGCTGATGTTGCAATGCACATATTCAGTTACCTGGTTAACCTCAACAAGCCAATATACGTTCAGAGATATCTCGATAAGGTTGGAAATGGTGATTACAGGGTGGTTGTTGTCGGCAACGAGGTCATAGGCGCCGAATTCAGGAGGGGTGTTTCGTGGAAGAGTAATGTGGCGCAGGGCGCTAAACCCGAACCCGCTAAGGTAACGAGTGAACTCCGTGAGTTGGCTTTGAAATCCATCGAGGTTCTGGGTCTTGATTATGGCGGTGTGGATATTGCCGAGACAAAGGATGGTTATTTCATACTTGAGATTAACCCCACAATGTCATGGCAAGGTTTCAAAAGGGCAACTGGCATAAACCCAGCCGTGCATATAGTGAATTACCTAGTGAGTAAGTTAAGGAGGTGAGTTACGCGTTGATGAGGTTATGGTGGAGGCGATCTTCACAACCTTTAGCACCGCGTCGACCGAGTCAAACCCAAATATATAGGTGACTGGCTCTAGGGCATAACCACCGAGGTCTATAATAGCGTCAAGCGTTGGGTTGGCGCCTAAGGAATTCGCCACTGAATTAATAACTTCATCCTCACTGGGCTCCTCATGAGGTCCAACCTTTGTATAGCGCATCCCCAACTCCCTTAGGGCTTGCTCCACTGTCTCATCATACTTTATGCTCACAACCGACCTGTACCTGGGATTAACGCTCATGCACCTAACTATCAGTCTACCGAGGTGTTTACTACCACCGTACATGGGTTTCGAACCTATTATCACCTTACCATCATGGGCATCAATCCTACCGGGTACGCCGGCCACATCTCTCTCATCAGAGGCGCCGGGCTTTGCCTCAACTATGTTCATGAGGACCCTGGGCATTAAAACCCGGATTTCGGGGTGTAGCTCAAGTATTGATAGGGCTTTTTCGAGATTCCTCAGTACTGAATCCGTAATACCCGTTAATAATATGGAACATACATTACAGTTAATTGGTAATGATGGAACAACTTTCCTATGGGCTTCGCAAAATCTCAGCGAGCCGAGCTCCATGGTTATCGCGTTTGTTAAATACTCAAGAGCATCATACTCCTTATTACTAATTACAAGGTTCACAACATTGTTAACAACCTTCATCAACCAATCCTTATCAATGCCGAGAGCCTCTACCTTACTCATTAATTCATTGATATCCCTATTTACGTACCTATTAACTGCAGGTTGTGTTATGCCGAGTACCCTGGCAATCCTTAATTGACTATACCCACTTTCCAGGAGTTTCTTAGCCACTAAACTCCTTATTACTGGTAATACGTTGTCCGCGACGAATTCAAATCCCGTGCTTATACTCACATGCTATGTGAATTAGTTAAATTAATAATTCTTAGCTTCACTAAAGGTTCCTAATTTCGTTGAGTAGGTTAGTTACTAAGTTGAGTGGTTCGTTACTTGTTGAGTACTTACTAACAACGTTACCGCCCTTCGTCAGTAACACTAGGTATTTATTGCCAGGCGTTGTGCGTGCCTCATTCATGTATGTCCTAAATAGTAAGTACTTGTTACTAATGATTAATGCAACCTCCAGGGGCATTGATGGTATCCTACACATGCACGTCGCACTTATGCTACCACCACTGGCGTAATTACGTAATAAGCCTAGGATAGTTAATATAACCCTAACGTTACTGGCACTTGTATATCCAGTGTTGATGAATAGGGTATCACCAACCCTGTATGGGCAAATTATTGGGTAGTAATCATTAACGTAGCCTGAAGCCGGATCTCCAATTAGTATGAATGTGTTCCTTATGGTGAACCAATCATTGTATCTCTTAAGGTCCACATTACTCCTGCTGGGTATTCTAACGAGTGCATCTCCACTCAATGTATACGATCCATACCTACTACCCATATCCACAGCCTTAATTATGTACTGACCAAAGGAGGCGATGGCGAGGTGCCCAGTTATTTGTTTCTCCACCTTGAGTTCCTCGAGCAATTCGATACCAAGCACATTACCCAACACTGATACTCCCTCATTGGCGCTCCAGGTTGCTAACTCATTACCAACCCTACCCAGCACGATGACTACAGGCGTCCTGAATGCTATTGCCATTATCAATCCTTTTTTAAATTAATTATTTAAGATTTATATGGGTGCAGGTTTGTTCTAGCGTGAATTCATTATTACTTAATGATGACATACTCAGGAAATTAGTGAGGATCGTTGGCGATGGGTGGGTAAGCATTGAGGAGATCGAGGACACCCTAGGGATTAGGATAGATCTAGATATGATCAATAAATTAAGTAGGTCGGGGCTTTTTGAGGTCATGTACAGCACATTAGATAACACGTTCTACATAAGAAGGAAAGCTGGCGAGAGCCTTATGGCTAGGAAGGATGGTAAGGGGAGGAATAATGGTTCAGAGGACAATGGAGGTGGTAAACTAAATCTCCAAGTGATTGTTGATGAGATAAGAAAGAGGATCCATGGCATGATCCCCAAGCCTGAATTTGAGGATTGGCTTGCAAGTCGCGTTCCAAATAACTGGCATTTAGTGTATAATCAATTATTGAATGACGGAGTTATTGAGGAAGTCGTGGTTTCCGGCATGATGTTTGTTAAAATAACGGATTAGTTAAGTGCCCTCCCGTGACTTCCTGTTGATGAGACTTTATGTACTGTACATTTGTTTTTAGGTCTTTTTCTCGATTGATTTTTGCGTGCTTGTAGGTGGTTGGTGTAGTGGATTGTTTAATAGGGTAATTAGGGTATCGAGACTTTATGTTGAAGCCTACTTGAGTTTGACAAAACACGCCTAATAAAGTATTCGAAGATCAAACCACGAAACCGACAAAACAAAAACGAACAAAACCACAGCCAGAATCAAGATTTATTTTGTTAATTATTGTGGAGTTGATTCATGGCAAAATTTTGCCGCGGAACGAAAAATAAAATAATATTCTAGAATCGTCTCGTTACCAAGCAGTGTTTACGCAAGCGTCTCTAAGTGCCTTGGCGAAGTAACCCCCGTGGGTGTGGGTTTGTGGGGCCGCTCGGGCGAGGGCGTCTACGGCGTGGCTGTGCTTGATATCGGTCTCGCTACTAAGCCTTTTCACATAGTCATCTTAATCCTAAACTACTTGGTTCATTGAGGATTATTCGACGTAGTATGCGTGTTAGTCGAGCTTGTGTTTTGATTATTCCGTTCCTATATTAATGTGGTCGGTGTGGGTATACAATATTCGAACAAGTGAAGGCAAGGTAAATGCTCTTAATAAAGTTATAAAACTTATATAGATCTATGGTAGTGATATGTACTCATCGCCCTTCTTCTTGAGTATTCCAGCAAATGCACCCCATTCTGCCAATAATATTTCTAGAAGGTGGGCGATACCTGGTTCCCTAACCTCGATGTAGCCCTCCTTATTCAATTCTTCTATGAGGTCATTTATCGTGAATGGCTTACTCAATCCAAGATTATAGGCTGTATGGAAGGGCTCCAGATCAAGTAGTTTCCGCCTCAGGATTCTCTTTCTATCTACAATTCTAGCGTTTAAAAATTCCTTACCGGATTCCGTTATTTTGATATCACCATCCCTAACCTCAACAAAGCCCAAATAAACCGCGGCATTTAAGGCTGGCATAATATCATCGACATCGGACTCCATCTCCTTCGCGATCATGAATATGTCAGCTTGCCCTCCGAATTCGTTGACTAACGTGTCAATGAGTCCCAACACATCGGCAAACCTTGCATCAAGTGGCATAAAGGGTAAATCGGCCATAAACTTCCACAGCTAATCTCTTCTCTGGTTAATAAGTGTTATTCCGTAGAAAATCCTTTATTATAATCTGTCATATGTGTGACTAATAATTAATTTATGGGAAATAATGTTGCATCCTTCGCAAACCTCAACATACTCATTAACCCAAGACTTCCACCTATGTGATAAATACCTCGATGAGTACACAAGCTTCATTGGTAAACCACAACTTGGGCACGTATCACCTCTCAATAATACATTACTTACCTTACTATAATTGTTTGTTATTGCGAGGTTTATGCCGTCCTCCAAATCCTCCTCCAACCTATCAACATTTATTGAGTATACCTTAACGTTCAACTCCTTATTAAACCAATAACGAATTTTCGACATGTTATTAACAATGTAATCACTAATCACGTAAGGTCTCTCGGATACTATGAAAATCGCATCAACATCATTAAGCTCAAGTTCCTCAACCATATCAAGGGGATTAGACCACCATGGAAAGTAATCGTTAGGTACAATCCAAACCTTAACTCTAAACCTATTAAGATCAGCCCTTATTGCATTATCACGAATGATCCTGATCCTAAAACCTCTCTTCCTGAGTTCCTCAACTACCCTCTCAATAATACCCATGAAATTAATTTAAATAATTAGGCGGGTTAATAAATTATTATATATTGTAGTTATTTTGGCAATAATCATAAAACCTAGGGCACAAAAATAGGCCTGAGGGTTGCAGCAGTGGGTGATGCTTCTTAGGTGTTGTATTTTTGCTTTTTATTAATTAATAGCTTAATTTTTCGCCTCGGTGTTAATACGTACATGGACTTTATCGAGAAAATAAGTGAATTGAGGATTTTAATCAATAGATTGGAGAGTAAGTACCCGGAGCTCTCTGAATTATCCTCATTAATAAATGATGTAATTAATAAATGTGTATCATTATCTGATGTAATATTGAGTATATACTCGATAACGGATTCCACAATTCATGGTCTAATACTCGAGAAAAACCCAACACCTATGAACTTAAACTCGGTATTAATAAGGAAGTACATAGATGTGATCAGGAGCTCTGATGACTTAAATGATGCCTTGGCGAGGATATCACCGCAAGAGAGGCAATTACTCATTGACGCAATTAGGGTGTTAAAGAAGAAGGGTTTTGTTGATCTCGATGTTGATTACGGTGAGGAAGGATTGAAGGTAAAGGTCATGTTTCATGAATAACTAGAATTGTGATTACGATGCTCGGAACTAACCCAAACACCGACAGCCGATCCACTCCTACCCTGAATAATGGAGGCTCACTCTGTTTATGCGGTAGTAAACTACTGATTAGGTCTTCGACTAATTATCCCTCCTCAACTACGGAGGGTCTTTTATTCATGTTTTCGGGAGTTTATTTTGCGAAAACCCTGGTGATGTAATATAGCTTATGAGTTCACATAAGCCTATTCTCATAATTACTGAGGATTCCTCATGACGGCTTTAAATTGGTTAGTGGTTCACTAATAAGGTCATGGTTAAATTTTTAATGAACGATTCATCACCATACTTCGTGGGATTCGAAGAGGATGATTATGCAGAGGAGAAGGATATAAATAACCCCGACTTCTTTCCGTATCTTAACATGCCATACGATGTCCCCTTTGTCCCTACGCCGGAGGTTGTGGTCAGGAGGATGCTTCAGCTCGCTAATGTAAGGCGTGGTGAACATGTGTATGACTTGGGTTGTGGTGATGGTAGAATAGTAATAATGGCCGCTAGAGAGTTTGGAGCCCAAGCTGCCTGTATAGAGATTAGGAAGGACCTTTACGAGCAGACCCTTAGGAGGGTTAAGGATCTAGGTCTTGAGGATAGGGTTAGGGTGATTTACGGAAACTTCTTTGAGGAGGATTTATCAGATGCCGATGTCGTTACAATGTACCTACTCACAAGTGTTAATGAAAGGATAAAACCGAAGCTAGAGCGCGAGTTGAAGCCCGGTGTTAGAGTTGTATCCCACGATTTCGAGATGCCTGGTTGGAAGCCTTTAATTGTTGAGGATCTGTATGAGGAATGGAGAAGCCATAAGGTTTACCTTTACAAAATACCAGGGCTTGAGATACCGATACCTGTTGGGGAATTGAAAAATATTATCAAGAACGTAAAGCTTGATGAGGAGCATATGAAGGTTTTAGAATTGATAGATGGCAATAGATCAATCGAGGAAATCTCCAACAAGACGCAATTGACAATGAGGGCCGTTAGGGAGATAATTAGTGATTTAATAAAGCAAGGCCTAATTAACGAGGTCAAGGTAATAAAGTAATAGCTATTAGGGCAATTAAAGCATTAAAATTGATAGCAACCCATCAATTCAATGAGTAACTCGCCATTCCTGGTGGGTGAAATACTCGATATAGACACCGGCATAAATACAATAGATGACTTAATAGAGGCGTATAAAAGGATTGGGGGCTTCCAGGGCAGGCATATAGCGGATGCAGCAAGTGTTCTCCTGGATATGTATGGTAATGAGAATGTCACGGTGTTCCTATCGTTTACGGGGAACCTCGTATCCACAGGTCTTCGCGGACTACTTGCTAAGTTTATTGAGAGGGGTTTTGTGGACGTAATAATAACAACAGCGGGGGCTCTCGATCACGATATTGCAAAGTCCATGGGTGGCAAGTATTACCTAAGTTATTTCGATGTTGATGATGTTGAGATGAGTAGGGAGGGCATTCATAGGATAGGTAATGTTGCCGTTAGAAAGGAGCACTATGGTCCACTGATAGAGAAGTTTGTGCACTCATCGCTGGAGGAGCTTGCGAAGATTAAGGAGGAGTGGGGCGTTAGGGAGCTTCTTTGGGAGATGGGTAAGAGGATCGATGATGAATACTCAATAATTAGAGCCGCGTCTAAAGCTAGCGTCCCTATCTATGTACCTGGCTTCGTCGACGGCGCCTTTGGCACAGCAATACTCACCTACAATGAAATCCAGAGGACCAGGGCTGGTGGTAAGCAGGTAAGGATTGACTTGTTAAAGGATGAGCATGAGTTAATGGATATCGCTTACTCAAGCAAGTCACTTGGTGCGTTGATAATCGGTGGTGGCATATCAAAGCACCACGTCATTTGGTGGAGCCAATTCGCGGGCGGCCTTGATTACGTGGTTTATGTAACGATGGCCATTGAGTGGGATGGGTCATTAAGTGGTGCTAGGCCTAAGGAAGCCATCACGTGGGGTAAGGTAAAGCCCACGGCTCGTCAAGCATTTGTTCTTGAGGATGCCACAGTGGTGTTACCAATATTGATACCGTACGTAGTTAGGAAATATGGATTTAGGAAGGGTGTTAAGTTGGTTGGTTGATTTCCAATGTCGTAGTGCCTTAAATATCAAATTGATTATTTAATTATCGATGATGCAAAAAAGCACTAGGAGGAAAAACAATGGGGACATTTTTATTGAAGAGGTTCTCCTAATCGCAATCTCTATGGCTGTACTTGTGGCGTTGGTTTCGTTAATAAGCGGATTGTTCGGCAACACGGTCTCAGGCATAATGCATCTACAGGGCTCCGTTAACAATGCCTTAAGTGGTTTCATTAATGATCTGCAGAAGGTGGTGTCGAATGCCTTCAATTTCACAGGTTAAGGATATATCGAGCATAGTTAATGAACTTAGGAGTAAGGGGTTTAGTAAGTTCGATATTTACTTAATGATAAAGACGATAAAGCCTGACGCACGTATTGAGTACCTATTAACACCAAGCGAGTTAGACCTGGTTAATAGGGTTAATAAGTTGAAGGGCGAGCTTTACAGAATGAGAACTGTATTATATGACTTGGAGAAGAGGGTTAAGCGAAGGCATGAACTTGTGATGGGAGTTTATGAGGAGTTAACAGCAATCGTTGATCAATAGCTTCTGTTGTCAATAAAAGAAAGTATTAAATATTTAATTAAATCGTGTCTTATATGACGACTAAGTACATATTCATTACAGGAGGCGTATTGTCTGGGTTGGGCAAGGGCATAACAACAGCATCCATTGGCAAAATACTCCAGGCCCGGGGTTATCATGTAACAGCAATTAAGATAGACCCATACCTGAACATGGATGCTGGTACAATGAACCCGTTCCAGCATGGTGAAGTATTCGTAACATTTGATGGCGGTGAAACAGACCTTGACTTAGGTCACTATGAGAGGTTTCTTGATGTCGAGGTTCCCAAGTACCATAACATAACTAGCGGCCAGGTTTATTACACGGTAATCCGAAGAGAACGTAAAGGTAAGTACCTGGGTCAGACTGTTCAGTTAATACCTCATGTTACCGAGGAGATAAAGAGGAGGATAATACTTGTGGCAAAACGCGAAAAACCGGACATCATCTTAATTGAGGTTGGAGGTACCGTTGGTGATTATGAGGGATTACCATTCCTCGAAGCTGCAAGGCAGATGAAGCTTGAGATGCCCAGCGATGTATTGTTTGTTCACGTTGCCCTGGTTCCCGTGTTATCAACGACGGGTGAGCTTAAGACTAAGCCATTACAGCATAGTGTTGCTGAGCTTAGGAGGGTTGGTATTCAACCAGACATAATAATTGCAAGGGCGCCAAAGCCCCTTGATGAGTCAACGAGGAGGAAAATATCCCTATTCACAAACGTGCCAATTAACGCCGTATTCACATCACATGATGTAGATACAATCTATAAAGTACCGCTCATCCTAGAGGAGCAGGGTCTTGGGAGGTACATAGTAACGAAGTTAGGGCTGGAGCCTAGGGAGCCTAGGCTAGATGATTGGGTAGCGTTCGTGAGGTCCCTTGAGGATGGTAAGGATGAGGTTAATATATACATGTGTGGTAAGTACGTGAAACTCCACGACTCTTACATAAGTATTGTCGAGGCTATAAAGCATGCCGCGGCTAAGTTAAGGATTAAGCCGAACATTATTTGGTGCGATACCGAGGAGATCGAAAAGGAGCCTTCGAAGGTTACGGAACTCAACAATGCCGATGCTGTGATTGTGTTGCCAGGTTTTGGAGCTAGAGGTGTTGAGGGTAAGATAGAGGCTATTAGGTATGTTCGTGAGAACAACATACCATTTCTCGGAATATGCTACGGAATGCAACTAGCCACAGTAGAGTTCGCGAGAAACGTCGCTAACCTCAAGGGCGCCCACACGACCGAGGTTGATCCAAACACGCCATACCCAGTCATTGACATAACACCGGAGGAGAAGGATATTAAGGAGCTCGGTGGTACAATGATACTCGGTAATAGGAGGATTAATATTGTTAAGGGTACAATAGCCCATGCAATCTACGGAACAACCGAGATAGTGGAGAGGCATAGGCATAGGTATGAAGTGAATCCCAAGTTCTTCAAGATACTCACCGAAAAGGGCCTTGTTTTCTCGGCTTGGAGGTCTGACGTGCCGAGGGTAGAGATGATAGAGTTACCAAACCACTATTTCTTTGTAGCCACGCAATTCCACCCAGAGTTTAGAAGCAGACCATTACGCCCACACCCAATATTTGTTGCACTACTGAATGCCGCATACAGTAAGAAGCACGGATTACCTTCACCCTGGTCTCACGTGCTTGTTAAATAATAATTTCTTCATAGTCTCATTAGTACCCCCTCGACCAGCCATATTGATGCAGCAGGTGGTTTGTAATTTTTCAATAATCAGATTTCGAAGGCCCTGTCACCAATCCACTGCGAACTGCCTCATCACTTATAGACGTCTTGGGTTATTTTGCGTGTTTGTGTTATTTATAATCCCTTTATTAGGATTCTTCGTGATAGAACGCATTACTTGGATAATGATTATTGCATTACTCGTTATGCTCCCTACCCTCACACATGCGCAAATAGTCATTAATTACATAAGCATTAGCATATACTCAAATAATCAAACATTTACACAATTAATCAATATAACAAACAATCGATTAATAATACCAATTTACCAATTTTGTTCAGGTGGAGGTAACATGGATTTTATCGCTTACCTGGATCCACTCTCGAATTTAGGAATAACTTCCGTAAGCCTAGTCCTATACAATGGTACCTTCATAACTGTACCAGTTAATTATAGTCCAAAGTATGTTAGTATGAATATCAATTGTTCATTACCAGTATACGGTGTTTATTTAGGGTTGGGTGGTTACCAGCCATATCCACCTGAGGCTTTGGTTATACCTGGTTCCAATATGACGTATACACTGACGCAAGGTTCTCAGAACATAACCATACCAACAGTACCTGGGTTCAATTACTTATTTTCGTTGATCAGGATCATATCAATATTACCCGCTAGCGTGAGTATTGGAAGTTACCTAACTGTGCCGATTAATACGGAATATTCAAGCATAAACATAGGCTCCATAAGTACCTATGCCAGGATAACGACCTACGTTACGTACTCAAGCAACATACAAGTCACTGCCAATGGGACTACCTACGTAATAGTCACGCCGTATTACTACGTACCCATAAATAACCTGCAAAATATGATATTACCTGCAACATCTCAACCAATGATAATGCTCACAGGGGCTCCATGGATAAACTACTCAATTAGCAATTGCACGGTCATAAACCCTGGAATTCCAGAAATAACACCGTGGACTGAGTATCTACTGTATGATCCTAAATGTACCGTTAATATGTCAATTAAGCAAATAACAATAAGCTTTGTCGGTGAATCATTGCAGGAGTTACAATGCAATAATGTATTCCTAGTTACACAAGATGGTGCCACCATGAACTTAGTAAGTAATGTGACAATAAATCCCATATATAACAGAGAACTTTACTTGGTAATTAATGGCATGAAGACGATACCCATAATCCTAAGCTCGATACCTACGCAGTCAATAACCATACATGTACCACTAATAACACGCCGAGATATTTCAACCAAGGACTTACTCGGTAATTCCGTGAACACAGTACTGTACATAAATGATAACGGCACCCTAACACTCTTCACAAACAATACATGCATTTACCCTGGGGATTACGATGTTTACGCCCTAATGAATGGCGAATTGATGAACTTAGGAATTGAGAGTATAACACAAGGTAGTTCACTATCTATACCTGTGTTTCTAAACTACACAATAAATGTAGTACTTCCCCAAGAATGTCCAGGCCTGAATCTGGAGTTGGTTGTTAAGTATGGTGATGAGAGGTACGTAACACCCCTACTTGGCAGTAATGAGCAGGTGAGCATTAAGGATGCCCTAGCAGGTAATTATGCCCAGGTGGAATTGCTTGGAAATGGAACACTACTTTATCAGTACGCATTACTGATTAATAATGAAAGTTCTAATGAAGCAACCATAACCTTATCACCTCACATAATCAATTTCGTACCAATTGATCTACTAGGTAGTGAGTTACCAACCGCGGTTCTTAACGTGGGTAATCTGTATTACGTAGGCCCTGGTAAGTACTGTGTGCCAACCAATTCAACAGTGGGTATGGTTATTTACGGTAACGACATCTACATAGTTAATGTAACTAAAAACAACCTATACGTAAGGATCTGGACGCTTGGACCGCTGGGTATTAAGACGTTATTGATAATATTCGTCCTATTAACGCTTTTAGTGTTGATTATGGGAATATTGAGGGGGTTGGAGGGTGGGAAGGATGGTTCAGGTGATTACGTGATCATTAAGTGATGTTG
>NZ_LCWN02000060.1:0-12777 GCF_002078205.2 Vulcanisaeta sp. EB80 | reverse complement strand
ACCCCACCAAGCAGTGCGCCTAGCCTCCAGTCCTGTATAATCATGCCGCCAGCAAGCCCACTACCAATTGCCGAGTAGAATGCACCCTGTGGCATACCCATTATGAATGGTATTGAGACTGGTAATTGTGTAAGCGTATTAAAATTAACAATCCTAGCAAGATAACCCATCATACCAATACTGAAGGCACCACCAACACCAACAGTCATGATGCCAAACATCATGCCCTGCATGACAATCCTCTGCACGGCACCAATATACTCACTCACAAGCACATTACTCCAACCAACGAACAACGGCGTACCAGTCGCCTTAGCCTCACGCCACAGTGGGATTAAATCATGCTCAATTGGGCTCAGGTCACGGACTGGGGTTGGGTTAGGCTTAGTGAGCAACTCATTGAAGCTAGTCATAACCCTAATTGGCAGTGACGCCCTAAGCCTCAGGTCGTAGATTATGCTCGGTAGTTTGAACAAGCCGTAGGCTAGTAGTGGTAGGGCTGTGGCCAGGTACCCATCAACGAACAGCATTGCCAAGACCCCAGCCACTGCGCCAGCAATAATGCCGATGATGTCGGTGTCATCGATTACGAAGTAGTGTGTCCTTGGCATGAAGAGTAGGCCTACGAAGCCCATCAACCCCATTATTAACATACCGCTGAAGCCGAGTATCCCAATGCTAGCCATCATTGTCATCATTACCACGGTGACTAGTACAACGTTGAACATTTCCCCAGTTAACCCAGCATCCGTAGTGAGCCTCCTCCTAACCTCACTGAGGAGTTGCTGGAAGTAAGCCTCAATTGACGCCCCACCCTCAATGTCCCTGGCAACCTTAAGCAGGTAAGCCTGCCTAATGAGCCTACCATAAGTCCTAGCATTAGGCGTGTAGGCTATGATTTCCGCAATCCTCCTAAGCCTACGCAAACCCCTAGTAGCCTCCCTCCAACCAACCAAAGGCGCCTTCAATGTGAATATTAAGTCCTCGACCCTTTGGCCTAGTATTAGGTCAGGTAGCCTTACCCTTACCCTCACCGCCAATCACCATGTTGATTAACTCAGCCAACCACGGTTCAACCCCCTGCCTAGCCTCGGTGAGCAGTGCCGTGAGTAGCCTTGCCTGGCAGTCCTCGGGTACGTTAGCCTTCCTGAGGAGTTCCACAAGCCTCTCCCCATTCAACCCATCAATATTGATTGCACCTGCTATTGTCAGTAAGCCCTGGGGCGTCCTGAGGGTGCCCAGTATTGCGCTCTTTAGGTCAAGCCCAGTGTACTGGTAGTTGAGTAGTAGGTAGAGGGCTTTAAGGTACTCGAGTGGGCTTGGGGCACTTGGCTTAGCTGGCTGGGTCACTTGCTTGGTTTGCTCCAAAGTGCCCAGGAGCCTCTTCGCATCCTCTACTCTTTCTGAAAACGACATGAATACCAGCCAGAATGCTAGGCTAATTAGCCTGACTAAGCCAGGAGGCATTAATGAGCGCAGTCAGTGAAACCGTAATCGGGGTAATAATAGTGGCAATGGCGGCTACCGTACTCGGGGTAGTGTTCTACATTCTAACAGGCTACCAGACTGGCTTCACACACCAGCTTGAAGCAGTCACCACGCTAGTCGCTGGCGTTGAGACTGAGCCCAACACGTGGATTGTTGAGGTTGTGTGGACTTATAAGCCAGTTATCAAGGGGTTCATCACGAGTGACGGTAGGTTCATTAGTGTTGATAGTGGGCAGGTTAGCCTACTCCAATGCGGTGTTGGCTACGCCCCTGCACCGTATAGGTACTGTATCTATAGGCTTGAGGGTGTTTCTAAGGAGCCTGTTGAGGTGGTTGGGTAATGGCTATTGAGGCTCCCTTAATCCTAGCCTTCATTGGGATTATATTCGTCAGTGTAATAGGCTTCATGATATTCATGGTTAATGCACAGAAGCCAATAGGCTACGCCAACGCTATTAGGTCATACACCCCACCTGTGATTAATGGTACATACTACTGCCCAGGGGGTATTGTCATCAACCCGTATATTAATGCATCTGGCCTATACCAGTGTGGCCCGTGCCTAATCTACATTTACCAGAACGCCACAGCACGCCTATCCTGCCCAAGGTGATTGAGCATGAGGGTTATTGTTAAGCCAAGCGAGGCTGAAGGTAAGGTGCTTGTTATCGCAGAGTTGAGCCTCATGGAGTACTTTGAGGCTAGGCGTGGTGCCGATATCGTGTATCGATGCACCTCAGGTAGGGTGGCTTCGCCATTAGCCCGCTTCATCGGGGAGTCAATAGCCTACTTGAGGGGTATTCGCCATTGTGGTTCAGTCTAGGATGTTTAATCCCAGTTCCTCTGGCTTGTAACTTCTGAGCTTGTTCCCAATCCTCACTATTAGTATTATACTGTAGTATCCTGAATCTGGGTCGTAGTAGTCAATACCATTCTCAATGCTAACCCTGACTAGCATTGCCCCAATGCCCCTTAACCTCTCCTCAATGAGCCTCCTGTTAGCCTCAATCCTGGCTAAAGCCTCGTTCTTGGGTAGTAGTACCACTGGCTTAAGCATGATTGTATTAATGGGGCGAGGCTAATTAGGGGGATTGGTACCTGGCTCATATGATTGGGAGTGTAACCTTCCAGCTTGGGAATGCAACTAGTTCATCACAAATCGTGAGTAGTGCGTTAAGCTACTTTGACCCATTCTTCACTGCAATAATGCTCTTCCTTGGGATAGCCTTCTGGGCAAGCCTACTATTCCTAATATACTACGGTATTGAGGCCTTCGCCCACCCAACACCCTTCGGAAGGTCAGCTAGGCTTGCCTCAATGTATGACCACGTTAAGAGCGTAGTATGGAGTATTATTGCAATATACCTCGTGGTGGCTGTAATAGCCTTCGCAGTGAACCAGGCAAGCGCAGCGGCTGGGGCTGGGACTACTGTCAATGCTGGGCAATTATTCTACTACGTCTTCGTTGAGCCTATTGTGAACGGCTTCAAGTTATTCTTCGGGGTTACTAAGTGAGTGGCCCAATTGCCACAGTGGCTAGGCTGGCCATTGTGGCCAAGTGTACCCTTATTAAACCCCGTATTGCCTAATACCCGTGGAGAAGAAGTTATTGAAGGTTCGCCTTAGGAGTGAGGTATGGCGTGCAGTCCACTTCGAGGCATTATCCAGGGGTGTCCCTGTGGGTACTATTATTGAGGATGCTATTGAACTGTACCTAGCCTTGAGCCAAGGCAATGCAACCCTCAATGTTAAGGATGGCGCCACATTGCGCCTCAAGACAATTAAACCCACTATAATACCCAGTAAGCCAGCCACAGAACCACCACCTGAACCTGTGAGGACGCAAACCGCACCCACTAATGCGGATGCACCAAGCTTCATTAAGGACAACCCATGGCTCGCAATAATCGCCAGGAAGGGTTAGTGAGGGTAAGGTATTTAAGACTGGAGCCTGCTAGACTACTGGACTAAACTACTCCCTAAACTACTAACCCCAAACCCCCTTGGCCAAGGGGAACCTGACCCAATGATGCAATCCTATGTTAAGGAGCAATAATACAATCAGCAAGCCCTCACGGGCGAACGTCTTCACCCACTCACCTACGGGGGTGGGGGTACCCCTGAGAGTGTAAACAACATTACACTGCACCATACCACCCTGGGGCAGTATCATTAGAGACTATGGTGCTCTAACTCTGGGGGTAGGGGGTGGGCGTGGGTGAGTAGGTGAAGACAATTGCCCATGCCAGTAATCAAATAGCATATGGTGCATTAACACAGGATTGAGGCAAGCCACCAATAATTAGCAAATGACCACCAAGCTTCACCTACCCGAGTTTTATAATTAACAAAGTTGGGTAGGTGAAACCATGTGGCGATTGGTTGTTTGCCAAACCCATGAGGAGCCCTCACGATGCTCAGCCAGTGCCCCCTTCATTTTGCATTTAACACATGTACCATCCTAGAATAAGGGCTCAGGCAATGTGAAGTATATTGGACTGCTTAAAGTATCCTTTGTGAGTAAGCCATACCTGTCGAGGATAACCTTCCCAACCCTCTCAGTCTTAACAACACTACCCTCTGTTACATCCCTTGTGAACAACCTAACAACAATACCAACATCGTGAAGAGCCTTCTTAGCGCTAGTTGGGTATGTGCTCTCGCCAAAGAATGGCTCGTTAATCGCAGGGGACTCATGGCTTATCAGAATAATCTTGAGGTTGCCCATTGCCCAAGCCTCCATAAGCCTATGGACAATGATTTGGATAAGCATGCTAACCCTAACGGTATCGGGTAGCCCACCAGTTGCCTTACTGTACTCAGCCATGTAATTCATCCTAACACCACCAAGGCTATCAATGATTAATGTCGTTGGGTTCTTGAAGCCAAGCCCATTAACCCAGTTCAAAAGCTCCATCGGGTCGTAATACTCGTGAAGCTCGCTCACATGGGGCTTGATTTTGTCTAGGATTGGCTTGAGGTTGAGTTCAGTGGCAATATAAACCACATGCCTTCCTGCCTTCAAGTCATTGTCAGCAATACTCACGGCTAGCCTCGTCTTCCCAATCATTGGTGGCCCGTAAATCATGTATATTGCATCAGCCCCGAACACCTGCCTCCAGTCCATAAGCCAATTGAGCCTAATAGGCTAATTAGGTGAATGCTTGAGGCACGCATAATGCAACCACTAGTAATCGTGGCCAGCCAGGGCTTGAGGAGGATTAAAGAGGCTTATACGCCAATTGGTGGGGTCATTAACATTCGCATTAACAATGCCTTCATTGTTGGGGGCGATGATTTAATCCTATTCGATGCTGAGGGCTTGGTTAATATTACTCTTGACAATGATGGGTTAATGGTCTTCGGCTTCATGGAGCCGATTAAGGATAAGCCCTTCGTAATCATAAGTGGTGGTGGCCTGGGCTTGGTTAGGATTAGGCCAAGGAGGCTCATTATAACGGGCAGGCTAATTGTCGATGCCATCCTCAATACTGACGAGGGCTTCTACGATGTTGGAGTCCTCAAGCCAAATGAACCAGGGGCAAAGCCAATTGTGAGGATTGCAAAACGTGCCCTGGGCATGGCAAAAGCCCTATAATCATTCCTCATTACATCGACCCCTCGCCTTCAACCAAGCCCCTGAGCGGTTCGGGTATTGGCAAGCCCCAAGCATCGAACGCACTCCTCACGCTAAGAACCCTACAATCCCTCGACCCATACCTCTCCTCAAGCTCCCTACGCCTAGCCTCACTCAAGTGAAGCACGTGCCTACAATAATCTGGGTGCAATCTAGGCAAATGACCCCAAACCCACCTGGCAGTTATTGGGTACGCATCAATAAGAGCGTTGAACATTAACCAGGCGATTAACCTAATCTCGTGGAATGCACCCAACCCAGTCCTGAGGGGCATGAAGTTCAGGAAGAACTCACGGCCATTCATGAGTACCCATATTCGGCTGGCAGTGGCATTGGGGAGAATATACCTAGCGTCCTCAGGAAGGGCAGTACCCCTAACCGCATTGTACCCCTCAATGAGTCTATCCAGGAGTGGAGACAGGGAACTGGCGATTGATGGTGGGATTATGAACCTCGGTGGGTTCTTGGCATAATCCACGTACCTCTGACTCTCCTGCCAGTAACTGGCGATTCTATGCCTGACTAGCTCATGGGTAAGAGCCCTACTGCCCTCAATAAGCCATGATGCCCCAATGAACTCAAACACATTGTGGTGACCGTCACGTAGTAATTGAGTGAGCCTCTCCTTGATGAGGCTTGGGTTACTCCTAACCCTCTTTAGGGCTTCTTCAAGGCTATAACCCCTGTATAACACATCACTCATTGCGGTAATAAACTCCTCACTACCCCATGTAGAGTAGGGTCACGCTTGGCTTGGTTAGGAGTGGCATGGTTTAGGGTTAGGGCTTGGGTTGATTAGGGCTCATTGAATGGTGCCTTGGGGAATTTAACCACGAATGGTATATCACCCTCGAAGTCAATAACCGCCATGTGTCCGAGCTCCTTGCTTAGTAAAGCCTCCACGTGGATGTAGGCTTCAATCCTGTCCTCGGAGAATTCGGTATTGAAGGCACTGCTTGCTAGAGCGGTAATGTGGGTTAGTAGCGTACTGGGTGCCTTTTGGATTAGGTATGCTAGCCTCGTGTACTTGTTCCAACCCTCCTCAACTTGAATGTAATCGGGTTGTAACCTAGCCAGGAACCTAGCAATCTCAAGCTTGGATTGGGGTAGTTCATGAATACCACTGCCTGGCAGTAGGATTACCCTCCCAAGCCCACATGGATTAAGGCTCTTGACTACCGCATACTGGCTTGAGGCCTCACTAAGGATTCTCGTAACGTAGGTATTAACGTGGAGGCACTTAACCTTCTCACGCAAGGCCCTATCCCTAGGATTAGCCTGAACAGCCCTAACAGCCTCATTAATCTCTTGAACCCCACAATTCGGCTTAGCACCACTTATAATAGCATAGGTAATACAATCACTAATCTCCTTGAAGAACCCCTTCAAAGCCTTTGTAATACCCTCAAAGGGCAACGTGTCAAGCCCATTAGTACATGTGCCAGTGTAGATGGCGACCGCATTCCCATCAACAATCTCAACATCAACAACAGCATGAGGGGTACCACTAGGCTTCAACAGGAACACTGCATAATCCACGCCTGGCTTCATTGAGCCTGGGTTTAGGGTTTTGAGGAAAGCCCTACTCAGGGGCATGGGTGGCATTCAATCAATCCCCTAATTAGAATAGGCTTGTGAAGGCTCAAGATGGCTCAGGAGGCTAACCTAAACCTCGAACTCCTCAAGTGGGTTCAAAAGACCCTGAAGGAACATGGTAATGCCAACCCAAGCTACCTGGAATGGCTCTTCAAAAACGACCCAGAACTACCACAATCCCTCTCAACACTACGCTACAACCCAGCCCTAAGAATCATGCTGGAATTAGCAATATTGAACATTACAAGCAGGGTTATAACAACCAACATTGAGCCAATTGCACTAAGGCTTGAGGCGAAATGCGGGCCAACCTACATTGGGTTCGAGTGGGCAATACGCAGAACCCTAGAGTACCTTCAAGACAGGGGCAGTGCCAGTGTTAGCGACCTTACAAGAGACTTGCGGGGTGATGTACTTTGGATTGTGAGGAACCTATACTGGTGGTACGGTGGGAGTAGTATTGATGATGCCACAAAGTTGGCTGAAAGTGCCATCCCTAGGCTCGTGAAGTGCGTTGCTAGTGAGCTGGCTGGTGAGGGCTTGGTTAGGCTTGAGGGTAATAATGTAATATTGACTTAGCCTGCCTTCAATTATTCTATTATTCTATATTATAATATACTGAGAGGGCAGTGCTAATTAGGGGGCTAGGGGTTGAATGATTGATTCGTATGAGGAAGTGGGAGGCTTTAGCCTTCGGGGTAGTCTTAACAATAGCCATAGTAGCAGGAATCCTCAACAGTGCACTATACGGCTACGGCTGGTTCGCACAAATTAAAGTGAACGCACCAAGCAACGTTGAAGTCAAGGTCTATGATAACTACGGCCAATACGCCTACATCACAGGCAGTGGAAGCACCACCCTAGGCCCAATATACAGCTGGGGTACAACAGTCTATGCTCAAGTCGTGAATGGGCCATCAGGCTGTACAGTATCCCCAAGTAGCCAGTGGGTTACCGAGTGGTACCCCTACGCATCCTTCACAGTATCCTGCCCATCAACAACAACCACTACTACCACAACAACCCCACCACCAACCACGACCACTACCAAAACTACCACAACAACACCACCAACTACTACCACAGCCCCGTCAACTACAACGACAGCTCCACCAACAGTTACAATAACCAAAACTTCAACAACCACAGTGACAAGCACATCAACCACAACTGTAACAACTACAAGCACAACCACAGTAACAGCACCACCAGTGACCAGCACAACAACCACAACGACAACAGTGACCCAAACCTACACGGTAACAAGCCCAATAACCACCACGACCACCACAACCCTAACCTCAACAGTCACAATACCACCCTCAACAACAACCACCACGGTAGTAACCACCACCACGGTAGTCAGCTCAACCACAACCACAGTGGTTACAACAACAATCCCGATAATTAATAGTAGGCATTGGAATTGGCATGGGTTAAGCTTCCTAATACTGATAATCCAAAACATTGCCAATGGCTTCCATTGGCTGGCGAGTTTCTTCCAATTCAAACCAATAACCCAGGTTCAGGCAGACTTCTACGTGCCAATATTAGAATGGGGTTGGAACTACGCCTTCGGCACTAGGATAGTGCCACTTGCCGTGAACACCACGACAGTTACCAGTACCAGTACTGTTAGTAACAGTACCCTGAGCCTGTTCTACTACTGGGTCGTGAACCTAATAGGCAATTCAATCAACTGGGTGCTCAGTGACTCACAGGGGCATAGTATCAGCGGGAACATGAGCATGAACGGTTACTTCCCAGCGGCGGCTACAACAACGACAAGTGCACAGGCATGCTACCCACCCTGGGCGCCGTGGTGCAGGGGGAGTGGGAGTGGTGGCAACGTGTACATCCCACTCTACGATACAATGACCCTAACCCTACCGTCAAGTCTTACAACCAGGGTAGTCAGTACAACAACACTAACCTGGACGTGCTCGCTGAATTCAAGCGCCACTCAGGTTGTTGAGCTTGGGCAGACTGCAACATACACGGTAATCTGCCCACAGCCAAGCTGGGTCTTCGTTAATGTTATTGATAATGCAAGCGCACCCTACACTGTTTACAGTGGTGAAGCCAACTACCAAACCTACGATAGTGTAAGCGGCTCAGGCAACGGTTCATACGTCCTTGAGTTACCTGAACCAAGCGGCTACGTATGGGGAATGGCGACTGGCAACATACCCAGTAACTATGCTGGATGCTACCTATACAATGCAAACCTACCAAGCATTGGAAGCAACCCACCACAGTACCCAGTGACCAACGACTCATCAATAAGCCTATACTTCCACTGCACGCCAGGTAATGGTACCGTCTATTGGGTTGTGAACGTGCAGAATGCACACGACATGACGTGGTATTTAAACGACACCTACGGGCATGAGGCTTCTGGCCATGGCAGTAGTTCAGGTAATTTCTCAGTTAATGGCCCAGACACGCTAATACTATCAGTGACCACTTTGTTTGGCTACCACTGGGTGTGTACAATAACCTCATCGAACCCGCAGACAGTGAACCCAGGGCAGACTGCAGTATTCACCATAGATTGTAATTACGTTGTCAGTAGCCCCACCAGCACAACCGCCACGACAACAACCTCAACCTGGGGTGGCTACTGGAGCCTCTACATTACTGTTAATGATAACCCAGGAGTGAGCTACACTATCACTGACCAGTATGGTAACAGCCTCTCGGGCAGCCAGTCAGTGAGTCAAGTATTCTTCGCAAACTACCCACCAGGAACCAGCACCCAGTTAACAGCCAGTACCGTGCCTGGCTGCACCATTAGCCCATCAAGCACCACGGTAACGCCAACAAGCATGAACATGTATGTTACATTCACTGTATCATGCGGTTCAAGCTCCTCATCACCAACACCTACGCCAACGGGCACTGGTACGCCAACCACAACGCCAACATCAACTTCAACTCCAACTAGCACATCGACGAGTACTAGTACCTCAACAACCTCAAGCCCACCACCGCCAACGACTGTTACAACAACTGGTACTGTTAATGCACAACCCCCACCACCAACATTCACAGGCTTCTACGAGGTTTGCGCACAGGGAAGCGTGCCACTAGGGCAGGCGGTGGCATTCGAGTGCATTGTGGCTTGGAAGGGGCACACTGTAACTGAACTGGCCGCAAACTTGGTGACACAGTCCCCTAACTTCATTGAATCCACAACACTGTACTACGATATAAGCAATTCCCCAGCGGGTGCATTAGGCTCATGGAGCATATCAGGCAGTTGCCCACTAGGCTTCGTAGTGCAGTATGGCTCCAGTGGCGGTAACTTCGTAGCACAGTTGAGTGGGACAACTGGGACTTACACTTGGTACGTTACAATAAGCGCATGGTGCGTTAACAGACATCTTCAATCTAACTTCGCCTTCTTCACAAGATGGAACCCACCAGAGCTACCTATTGACTGGCTTTTGAGGGGTGGGACTAACGTTGAGGGTGTAATTGCCCCACTCTACTTGAGGGCATGGGATGCCTATGTTAGTGCATGGTTGTATGAGAATGGCTTCACCCTAGACCTGCTACTACTCCTAGTCCTAATAATGCCAATACTCGTGAAGCCAGCATCAAGGAGGATTAAGCTAACCTAACCCAAATCCCATTCAAAAATAATTCTTTTTCAAAACATGTTTTTAATTGAACCAATGCCTAAGGCTTCAACGGTAGCCAAATGCCCTTAGGCCCGCAGTAGTACTGCCAGTTAGCCCCGATAGGCTCAGTGATATTGAGCCTGTAAACCCAACTACCATACGTCCAACCAGCTGGGTCGTAGCATGGTGCTGGTTTACCGTACTTAGCCTTGGTGACAACCCAAGCCCAGTACTGTGCCCCTAGGAATGTCATGTTGAGGATGTAGCTGTCTGGTGTGCCTGGTTTGACTCTGATTACTTGTATTACGCATAGGGCTGGTGGGTTCAAGGCTAGTTGAATGGCTACGCCCGTCGTGAATTTGTTTGTTAGTATCATCACGTAGGTGCCATTGTTCAGGTACCTGAAGGCGAATGGGTACTGGCCAAGGCCCCACGGTGGGACTGCACCAATAGTGTTGGTGCCCAGTATTGCCAGGGTGTAGTTTGGTATTGGGTAGTTCACTGCATTGCTTAGAATGTATGCTGAGGAGCTTTCGAAGGTGTCCAAGCCACCGCCCACTGGGTCAATCATGCCGAGGTACGGCTCAGTTGAGGTAGCATACTCAGCAACGCCTGTTGGGAATGAGCCAAGGTAGTTGGTTTGGTTCATGTATTCTTGGGCTAGGTTGTTTGGTATGAACCATGCGCCTAGCCATACTGCACTCATGTTTGGGAATATCCACATTGTGCCTTCACAGAAGCCTAATGGTAACGTCAGGTTCATTACCCCGAAGGCTGATAATGCGTACGTTGCCTTAGCCCAGTTCAAGACGCTTAACGGGTCACTCATGTTGAGTCCTGGTAGTTGGCTGGCGTTCTCAATGACTGTTGTTGTTACTGTGGTCGTGTATGGGTATGGGATTAGGCTAGTGCTTGTGATAGTTGTCGTGTTACTCACTGTGGTTGTAGTTGGTACTACGATTATCTTCGTGATTGTATTATTCACGACTGACGTTGTTGTGGTTACCTCAACGTATGTTGTTGTCATTGTGACTGTCTCAATCTTACCATTCTCTGGTATGGTTGTTGTTATAACCTCTGTCTTTGTAACATTGATTGGTATTGTTATCGTGGTACTGTTCACTACCGTCACTGTCTTGAGGTGGGTTGCCCCTGGTATTGGAATGTAGAAGCCAATAATGTAGCCTAGTGCAAGCCCAATTATTAGCCCAAGTATAATGTATGAGGCTAGCTCACGGTCAAGATACATTCATCTCACCCCTCAGGTATTACCTTCCCCATACCTCTTTACCTCATAAACGTCCCATATCCTCAGAGTTATTGTAACCCTCTTATCATCAATGCGCTTTATATCCTCAACACTGTACACTAGCTTATGCTTCCTAGGTGTTGCCCCAAGCATTGCCGCTAACTCAGGTAGGTATAGCTCGAACTTCTCAGACTCCCTAACCCGCTTACGGGTATTTACTCCCATACGCTTTCCCTAAGAGAATATTATCCTCAAGGTTAATATATCCTATCTTGAGGATAAGCCATCCAAGGCATAATGGGGGTCAATGAGCCTTTAATACTTATAGTTAAAATAAGGCCCATCTGAGGTAGTCACACTTTCAATGCCCAGTACATGGGTACCATGTCCCTAGGAGCCTTGAAGCCACAGTTTCCGCAAACCATTACCCTACCCTTCACCTGAGTGAGACTATGCCCGCACCTTGGGCACTTCTTGCTATACAGTCTCCTGAACTCATATGGTACGCCGTACCACTGTAACTGAGTGACAAGTAGCTTAACGAATCTCCTCGTCTCGGCTAGATAAATCTTCCTTAAACCGCTCGGTAGCTTCTCCTCAAGCAGTTCCCTTCTCGACTCCTCGGTCATGTCGTCAATCAACACCTCGGCCCTCAGCCTAATTGCCTTCATTACCAACTCGTGAGCCTTCTTCTGGGCGAAGTCCCTTAGGTATGCGTAAATCTTCCTCCTCAATGCTTTAACCTCCCTAGCTAGTCTCCTAGCCTCAGGGGTTGAATCCAACCCCAACCTCCTCAGTCTGCCCAACTTCTTATGCAAACCCTCAGCCCTGTAATACCACGTGTCGATTAGCCTAAGGTTTGGCCTCAATGGGGAGTACTCCGCAATTCTGTTATTCGGGTTAATTATACCATAGACAACACCGTTACTCCACGCATTAACATCAACAACAAGCCTATAACCACTAGGCACGTGAGACTCAACCTCACGCTCGGCAACCAAGGCTAGGTATGGTTCATTATCCTTGAGACCAATCATTGCAAACTTGATGTCACCACCCTCACTAATCCTACCAACAACCCATTTGGGCATTGGGATGATGACGACGTACCTAGGCTCATTCTTACAAACCTGGCGCAATCTAATGACATTACTCCTAAAGTCTAGAACCACTGGTGCATG
>NZ_LCWN02000059.1:0-12974 GCF_002078205.2 Vulcanisaeta sp. EB80 | reverse complement strand
CTAAAATAATTACACTGAGGTGGCACTGGTACGGTTTGTGCAGACAGTATTCCTTGTGCAGGATTGATAATTGGAATTGCTTCATTAATGATACCATTTACGAGGAGTGTGTAGGTTCCGCTAGGTATGTTGGTGAATGCGTAGGAGCCGGTTGGTGGCACTACGTGGCTGCTGTAGGGTTGGTTGTTCACGAGCAATGTGGCGTTTACCCAACCCGTTGAGTTGTTCACCACAATCACTGCGTAGTTTCCAGTGCTGTTTAGTACTGCGTAGGCGATTACATGCCCCATGTAAAGTGTTATGCTCGGTACTAAACCATCGCTCCCCGGTAAATAAATGGTGATGCTGGAGGTGGCTCTACTTAACTGGGCATCATTTCTTAATTCAGGGGGTATTTCAACGTTTACTGACTCATCACTACCTACACTATAGGTGCACTTACTGACTACGCTCATCGTGGCATTCCTGAACACGCATACGGCTTTGGACCCCGTGATTATTGTTGTCCCACTAACGTCAACGGTAGCTGTGCACGAGCCTCCACCGCAGGTGAGGCTTTTAAGTCCCGTCTTAAGGCTCACCTTGGCGCTGTCTAGCTTTACTATTTCCTGCTTTTGCTCCATCACATACTTGGTGAAGCCGTTCATTACTGTGTACATTATGGTTAGGGCTATGACCAGTATCACTATTATGATGACCATCACGTACAACTCCCCAATACCCCTCCTAACCAAGGCTCTTCCCCGCAATGAACCCATCACAGGAGACCACCCTAACCTCGTAATTATAATACGGTATATCGAGGCCCGTGTAATTAAGGATTTTGACCTGCCCTGGATTGAGTACTGTAATTGGGCTTGTGACGCAGTTACTTGAGACCTTGATTGGGTATATGGCTGACCCATTTAGCAGGAAAACCCCAGATATTGGGCAGGCCGCCCCACCGTAATTATACAATACAATGCTTAGGGACGTTATGGTGGAGCCCGAGGTGTTGGCAACAACACTCATGGCCTCAAACTCACAGTGCTTATTGAGTGTGTTAATGAGTGCATTACCCAGCTCGCTTATGTAGCCGTGGAAGTAACCGAAGATTAGTAGGCTTAATGCCACGGATATAACGAGGAGTATTGTTGCGCCAACAACCTCACTAATGCCAAAATAATTGGGAGGAGAAAAGGAAAAGTTATTTCGATTTTGATGAAACCCTTTGACATTCATAGTATCGACCTATGACGAAGCAACAACACTAACAGTGTACTGAGTACCTTCAGCAGTTACAAACTTTATCAAATAACTCTGCCCAACGGAAAGGCCGCACGAGCTAAAGAAGCTACTACTATTAGTTACATCAACCGTACTTCCTGCAGATATAGGGGTTGTTGATGTTGCATTTATCGGTACGCTACATAGTACTGAGCCTGTTGATGACCTCAATATATATGCATAACCGTTCAGGTATATGGTAGTTGTGCCGGTATTTTGTAAATATGCGTTAAGCCCCTTTGATGCCGAGAGACTCACCGCTACTACCTGGAATTCCTCTGGTGATGACATTGAGGATACCCTGCCAGTGGTTGCTGTGAGGTACCCGCTGAACCACATGTACAGTAGTACTGCCGCTACAACCGTGATTACTATCAACAGTATTGCAGCAACTATTGGTTCAATCCCCCTTTTTGCATTTCTATTCCTGCTCACCATACATGATACCGAGTGCTTGCATCTTAATAAACTTTCAATTTAGCTTTTTACACGGAATACCCTCCAGAAATACTCTTTTTACGTATGTAGTACCGAGTGAGTAATAATATTATTTTGGTGATTACCCAGCCGCCAATTACAAGAAAAAAGTCTCAATGTAGGTAGAGGGTTAGGTATAGTATGTAATTTACTGCGGTCAATACAATCATTAGTATTGATGCATGGAGCATACCCACAGAGGCTTTGCCGTAGGTTACCCTACCAATGATCGCTCCAGCGATTAAGGACTGGATTATTATGCTGAGCCCCAGCAGGGTGGCGAATAATTGCGTGGGTATTGTGGTGATGCTCACGGTCGGTGCTGGGACACCACTAACGGTACTTAGGGACATGCGGGCTATTTGTGGTAGTAGGAAGTAGGCTATTATTGATGCAAGCACCACATAGAGTATCATTATTACGTAGATCAACGCAACGTAGGGCTTCAATGAAGCATTTCTCTCGTAGGTGTAGGATAGGTAGGAGTCGAATGATCTATACGCCATGTCAAGGACCTCAACCTCCCTAGTGCCCCTCCTAAGTACCGTGTCGAGTATTATTGCAAGTGAGGCGAGGTTCTCATTACCTATCCGCTCAGCCTCCTTGAGTACGTAATCCTTAATCGTGGACTCACCACTCATCTGTGCAGCAACGGCCCTGCTCAGTATCTCACCAACCCTCCCCTTACCAACCCTCCTCACAAGCCCCGTTATTTCATTAAGTGTGAGCCCTGCCCTCAAGCCATCCCTAATAACCCTTATTACCGAGGGTAGCTCTGTATCGACATCGGTATTTATCTTCCAGACCCTATACCTAGGTATCGCGATGAGTAACAACTCGGTCGCTATAAGCACAGCTAACATGGATTCGTAATTAATATTATTCATTATAGGTATTGTTATTACTGATTTACTGAATTGAAATGTTATTAACATCTTTGGTGAAATTATAAATAATACGACAAACGTGACTAATATAAGTACTGTGGACATAAGGTCCATTAACTGTTGCCTTTGCATTTCACGCATTGTTGTTTCGATAATATGTAATAGATTGGTTTAAATACCTAATCATTACAAATGAAATTGAGCGTTAATTATGAGTAATAATGATGAAGCTATCGAAGTACTCGATGAATATGAATTAGAAAAGGGGTTAGTACATGTCATAATATACAAAGAACCGGAGAGTGGTCTCTATGTATATAGGGTTATTGAACCACCAATTACAGATAAGCTCTCGAACGCAATCACTAGGGTTAGGGAGTACTTGCTAAATAGTAAGTTTCTTATTGATAATACCGAACTCACTAACAATAAGGTTAGGGAGACCGTGAGGTCGATTACGGAGAAGTTAAAGCTCAATCTTACTGATGAGGAGTTTGAGACTTTAATGTACTACGTAACTCGCGACTCCGTTGGTTACGGTAAGATAAACCCACTGCTCTGGGATGGGCTTATTGAGGACATACACATAAACGGCCCAGGCAAGCCCGTCTATGTTTGGCACAGTAAGTATGAGAATTTACGAACAAACATTGTCCTCAATGAGGGGGAGCTTGACAGTCTAATAATCAAGGTCTCCCAACGCGCTGGCAAGAACATAAGCTCGGCCCAACCAATCCTAGAGGGATTGCTGCCCGAGGGAGTTAGGGTGGAGGTTGCGTTAAAGGAGGTTGCTCCCAATGGCCCAATACTAACTATTAGGAAGTTCAGGTCTGTGCCGTTCACAATAGTCGACTTGGTCAGTGATGGTGTCGTGTCTGCCGAGATTATTGCCTTCCTGTGGTTCCTCCTTGAGCATGGGGTTAGCATGATAATAATTGGGCCAACGGGTGCTGGCAAGACGACGCTACTAAACGCCCTGCTTTTTATGATAAGGCCTGAGAGTAGGGTTGTGACTGTTGAGGATACTAGGGAAATCAATATACCCCATGAGCAGTGGGTATCGCTTGTCACGAGGGAGTCGAGCACGCCTGAGGTAGCCAATGTGGGCATGTATGACCTGGTTAAGTTATCAATGAGGATTAGGCCTGACTACCTAGTGATTGGGGAGTTGAGGGGTGAGGAGGCCTACGTCTTCTTCCAGGCCATGGCCAGCGGGCATGTTGGTTTAACCACGATACACGCGGGCTCGATAGACGCTGCCGTTAGGAGGTTAATCTCGAAACCCATGAGCGTGCCTAGGGCGTTGTTGCCTATAGCGAGTATCTTCATTGAGGTAGGTAGGGTTAAGCTTGGTAATGCCATAGTTAGGCGAGTGCTCAATGTTGTGGAGTTGCTCGAGGTTAGGGGTGACAAGCCAATAACGAACCCCATATACGTTTGGGACAGGGCATCGCAGAGGTTTGTTAAGGTTGGCGAGAGTAAGGTAATTGCGGGTCTGATTAGTATGGGTAGGGTCACCGAAGAAGAGGTGGCCAGGGAGTTGGAGCGTAGGAGGAGGCTGATTGAGGCGATGGCCCAGTATGGTTTCAGGAGCCCTGAGGCTGTTTTCAGGGTTACAAGGAACTACTACGTGAATCCTGAGGGTACGTACCGCAAGGTGCTTGGTGGTGAGCTGCCTTGAGGAATCCATTGAGTTCATACCTACTTTGGGTGAGCAATTATGTTGATAGGTTGTATAGGTTGAGTGGTTACACGTTGAATGCTGATGTGCTTAGGTTCGTGATTGCCTATATACCGTTAATAGAGGTGCCGCTGGTAATACTGGCTGTATTTGTGAGGTTCGTAGTTATCAGGAGCGTGTTGCTGGTCATAGTGCTCGTTCTCATCATTGATTACGTGGCGGTCCTTTTGTACGCATTGGTTAGGGTCAAGACCAGGGCTGGGCATTTCGATAGGGGCATCATTACAACCCTACTGACGGCGATACCCCTACTCGCGAGTAATGCGACTTTGATGGACGTAATAAACACGCTGGCCCTTGTGGAGAGGGATCCCGAGATAGCTAGGGAGTTCAGGATAATACTTAGGGACGTTAGGGAGGGTGGGTTAGACGTGGTTTCGGCAATAAGGAGGAGTGTTGAGAGGGTTCCGTCCCATGTCTATGCCGACATAATGGGGCTTCTAGTTGAGTCCTACAGGGTATCCAGCAATGTGGCTGATGTGTTGTTTCTAAAGCTCGATTACCTAATTAGGAATAGGTTCAATAGGTTGAGGTCCACAACCCAGACCCTAAGCTTCCTACTGGAGATATACCTAGTCATGGCACTCCTCCTACCCATACTGCTCGTCTTAATCACAATAACACTGTCACCCCTAGGACCGATGTACCTAGGCCCATTGCAGCTAGATCCAACATTGGCGTTGATAATGACGCTATTGATCTACGCACCGGTCATGGGTTACGTATCCTACATACTCATAGACTCGACAATGGGCTCGATTTAGTTACTTTATATATTTAAAGTAATTTTGACTTGGAATTGAGCTTTCAGTTTCGTTTTATATTATTTACCAAATGAGGGTTCATTGAGAAATTGCTGAGTAATATTTTTTAGTGGGGTTGAATGTGATTAGTACTTGATGGCGAGGTCCATAAATGTGACGGGCCTTCCGTACAGGACTAAAATTTATATAAATAATCAAGTGCTCCTGCCTGCGAGCCTCGTTAGGGCCTTGGGTATTGAGGGTGCTGACTATGCTGATGTGGTTATTAAGTACGGTGATAGGGTTATTGAGTTGAGGAGTGTTAAATTATTGAGGACTAGGCATACGGCTAGTAGGCAGTTCACGATACCGAGGGAGGTGAGGGAGGAGTACGGAATAAGGCCACTGGATGAGGTTGAAATACTGGAGGTCAAACCAAGAAGTGTCAGGGAGGTAATTAGGGAGTTTAGGTCTGTGTGATTTGTTAGGGATAGAAAGTTTTTTAAACTCAAAATTAATAGGGCGTTGATGCATCGATATCGGTGCATTGGCGAATTGAGGGGTTTGGTAGGGTACGGCTTGGAGTTGATTGTGAGGGCTAGGTTGGGCGAGGTCGAATTAAACGAGACATTGGACGGCCTATGGGAAGTACTAATAAACATAGACTACGCACTACAACAGGCAGAGAAGGTGCATAAAAACGCGGGATGCAAATGCCCTATAGCGCTTGGGAATTAAAAATTGATCACAACCAAAATCTAGCGATAGCGGTCAGAGAGGAACTTTTAATAATCGGATTGTGCCGGGTTAAGTAATTATGTTGATACCATTGTTGGTGTGGGTTTTGACGATATTTAACAATGGAACACCTGTAATAAGCATGAGCACCACATTAACAGGTGGTTTCGCAAACCTCACCCTACCTGCCACACCGCAATCCTACGTATTGCTCTACGTCAATGACACACCAATGCCTTACATATTGAATAATACTTACATAATAATACCCGTGTTTGGGACTGCTAACGTAACAATCACGTACATACCCAGGGTATACATAATAAACGGTTTCATTGGGATTAACATTACTACGAATGACGTAGTAAAGGTCATAGTACCGAGTGACGCCCTTATATACAACATTACGCTTTCAATAATGAATATGTCGATGGTCAATAAGGAACTTGTCCTATTAACGCGGGGGCCAGGTACGATACTGTACACGGTAATGACGAAGCCAGCAACAAGTGCTGTGATGGGTAAGCCGAGCCCGCTCGGTCCATATCAGGGGCTGTTTTTGGCGATAGTGATAATACTCATTACGGTAGTGGTTTCATCAATAATGGTGCTTGTCCTTAGGAGGAGGGGTGGGCGTGGCGGCTTAGGCATTACCTACGGACTTAGTGATCATGAGTTATCAATAATTAGGTACATAGAGTCAAGGGGTGGCTCGGCATTTGAGGGGGATATATCGAGGGATTTGGGCATCCCCAGAACAACGGTATGGAGGATAGTGAGGAGACTTGAGGATCTCGGCATCGTTGAGGTTAGGAAGGTTGGGGGTAAAAACCTGGTGATTATCAGGAGGAGACCAATGGTTTAAGAATATTCATTAACTCGAGGAAGGACTTAACGATTTCCCTCAACAGAGACTGCGCATTGGTTGCTGTATTCAGTACGTCCATGACGCCATTAACCCATGAGTAATCACCCCTAAGCATAGCCATAACCGCCGCAGTTAATGACAGGGTAAGCCCCGAGACGTCATTGTTCGCAAGGGCATCATTCAATGATGCGGCCACATCAACCATGAAACTCACCCCCTTGAGTGCGTACATGAGGCCTAGGTCTACGCAATATAGGGCATGTAAAATCGAGACCCTTTTCAACCTATCCTCACTGAACTCCTCACCTTCGGAGACAACGTATGTGAACTCGTCATGAATGAGGTTCGCGGCTGATAATAAGTAATCGGTATTTCCCGATTTATACGCAGCCACGAGCGCCGTTAAGATATCGCCTAGTCTCAAATCCCTAATTAGGTCGTTCAATGACGGCATTACTAAACATAACGTAAAAGCGGATTTAAATCTAAACTGATCACCTTAATAATTACGATAATGATGAAGGTTAAGGGTCTTGAGGAATTGATAAGGGAGGCAATTTCTAAGTACATGGATGTGGATAGGCACGGTGGTAGGGTATTCGTAATACGGGGTAACGAGGTTAAGGAATTCAATGACATAGTGAGTGCGCGTAGGGACGCACTTTCAGCGCCCGGCATCGCGATTATAATACAGGTACCGAGTAGGGATGAGGTTGATGAATCATTCATACTATTCCTCAAGTCGATGGGCTTAACTAATAAATAATGTAAATGCTTAAATGTAGAGCCATTTCAACAAGTATTTCGTGAGGCTCCTTGAGTATAAGGGTAAGGAGTTATTGAGTAAGTACGGCGTCAAAATACCCAGGGGCGCCGTGATATCGCGTGTCGAGGACGTTAGCGTATTAAGTACTTTTAAGTTCCCACTTTACGCAAAGGCCCAGGTACCCTTTGCAGGTAGGGCTAAGATGGGGCTTGTTAGGAGGGTTGATACGTTGAAGGATGCGGAAAACGCCGCAAGGGACTACCTGGGCAGGGTTGTTCAGGACTACCCAATTAGGAAGGTTCTCTTCGAGGAAGGCGTTAGTGTCGCTAAGGAGTTGTACGTATCGATAACGCTCGATAGGGAGAACAGGGGCTACCTAATGCTGGCATCGGCCGAGGGAGGCGTGGACATCGAGGAAATCGCGAGGAGAAGCCCTGAGAAGATAATTAGGCTCTACATAGACGATTACGAAGGCCTTAGGGACTACATGGTGAGGAGCGTCGCGAGGAAGCTGGGCCTTGAGGGCACGGCGGCCCAGGACTTCGTGACGGTGGTTAAGGCGATGTATAGGGTATTCACGGAGTACGATGCAGAGCTCGTGGAGATAAACCCACTCGCCCTGACGACTGATGGGCAGTTAGTTGCAATCGACGTGAAGGTCATGATTGACGATAACGCATTGTATAGGCACCCAGACATCAGCGTGGAGGATAGCGACTACACAATGGAGGAGTTAGAGGCTAGGAAGTACGGGCTGCACTACGTTGAGTTAACGGGCTACGTGGGCATAATGGCCAACGGCGCCGGCCTAACAATGGCCACAATGGACCTGGTCAAGGAGTTCGGCCACGAACCAGCCGACTTCTTAGACGTCGGCGGCGGCGCGAGCAAGGACTCCGTCAGGGAGGGGCTGAAGATACTGCTTCATGACGATAGGGTGAAGGCGGTGTTGATAAACATATTCGGCGGGATAACTAGGTGTGATGAAGTGGCAAGGGGCGTTGTTGAGGCTTTGAGCGAAGTAAAGACGAGTAAGCCAATATTCATTAGGTTGAAGGGGACTAACGAGGAGGAGGGCAGGAAGATACTGGCCGAGGTTGGGATTAAGGTTTACGAAACGGCCGAGGAGGCAATGGAGGCATTATCTAAAGCGCTAAGGTCAATGCAGGGGTGATGTGGGGTGGCGATCCTGGTTAACGAGAATACGAGGGTCCTCGTGCAGGGAATAACCGGGCGTGAGGGGTCAAGGCACACGCAGTACATGCTGCAGTACGGCACGAAGATACTGGCCGGCGTGACACCAGGCAAGGGCGGGCAGAGCGTGCATGGCGTGCCCGTGTTCGACACGGTTGAGGAGGCCCTTAGGAAATTCCCCGAGATAAACACGTCGATAATATTCGTGCCGGCGCAGTTCGCGGCGGACTCGGTCTACGAGGCGATAGATGCGGGGATCAAACTCATAGTCATAATAACAGAGCACATACCAATACATGACACGTTGAGGTTCGTGAACTACGCGAAGAGGAGGGGCGTGACGATAATAGGGCCGAACTGCCCCGGCGTAGTGAGCCCGCTCAAGTCCAAGGTGGGCATACTGCCTAACCACATATACACGAAGTCGGGGCCTGTGGGTATTGTATCGAGGAGCGGCACCCTGACCTACGAAATATCCTACCACCTAACCCAGGCGGGTATTGGGCAGTCAACTGTCGTCGGGATAGGCGGCGACCCAATAGTTGGTACCGACATGGTTGAGGTAATAAAAATGTTCGAGGAGGATCCCGAGACCAAGTACATAGTCGTCATTGGGGAGATCGGTGGCACGATGGAGGAGAGGGTGGCGCAGTACATAGGGTCGGGCAAGGTCACCAAACCCGTGGTTGCGTACATAGCGGGTAGAACGGCACCGCCAGGTAAGCGAATGGGGCACGCGGGGGCCATCGTCAGTATGGGCATGGGCTCTTACGAAAGTAAGGTGAGGGCGTTCCAGGAGGTCAACGTACCTGTCGCTAGGACGCCGACGGAGGTTGTGAAATTGATCAAGAAATTAATGCCGTAGCTGTATTGCTGAGCTCGAAATCAGGGGTTAAATAACTGCGTATTGTTCACGTGTAGGTCTATGTAATCATTCAGTAGAATCTTCACCAACCCCTCATTTATTATGGCACTTATGAGTTCCAAATACGCGTCAGCAGGGGTTGTGGATTTAATGGTGATGCCTAAGGACCTACCAATGCTCTTTACGTTCTTCGTGCACTCCTGGAGCAGTGGGCACCTTGGGCATGCCTTAGGTGATTCCTTACCATTAATGATAACGAGGCCGGCCCTCTGATCAACAATGGCACCCTTATCATTAAGGACCTCTAGCACCACATAATCACCCAACTCCCTAACCCTATACACCAGGAATATCGTCGCTGTGAGGTAGTAACCACCATCCCTCCTAACCAACCAACCACGCTTAATCAAGGCGTTGAGGTACCTAAACACCCTGGTCCTCGGGATATTAGTCCTCCTAGCCAACTCGGTGGGACTGGCTATGCCGAAGGCGATGAGCTTCAGGAGCTTCGTTTTATCGAGTTGAACACCGAAATCGAAGTTAGCCTCGCTTAGGATTCTAATGCCACCACTAATTACGCTGGGGAATCTGGGTATTCGAATACCAACCCTAACCCTAATGCTCATTAATGCGCCAGTAAAAACTAAGGTATTAACAATTACCAGCCGATTAAGGGCGCATACTCAATTAAGACTCGGATCCCGCGGTGGTGGTTGATGGCGATCTCTCAATTGTCTTATCAAGCTCCTCTAATCTCTTCGTGATTTCCTCCTTAGGCAGGGCAATCTTTAATAATTTACCATCCTTAATTTCGTACTTGATAACCCTCTCAGACTCATCATAAACATACTCCGGTATCCTAGACATATCCTCAGGCTTAAACTTAACCTCATCAAAGTCTACGTAGGCAATGTCGTGTATTGGAGTTGGTATTAACGCACCCACGGGACATGCATCAACACAGAAGTGGCAGAGTATGCACTCAGTATACCTAATGCCCGGGTACCACTTACCATTCGGAGCCCTATACATCTGAATAGCATTCACTGGACACGCCCAGGCACATTGGAAACAACTGATGCATTTCTTAATATCGAGCAATATCCAACCCCTAAACCTCTCTGGGACCCACCTAACCTCCCTCGGGTATTGAATGGTTAATCTATTCGGCTCAATAGCCTCCTTAAAACCGGTAATCAGGGCTTTGGCGTGGTAAACAATATCCTCAGCCAAGGTACCCCTAGGCGTCTTAACCTTAATAACCACAAACCACGACCAAGCAAGCCCTAATTAAGCTTTAACCCATGAAGCAAACAAGCAACCCTTTCATAAACACTCAATTAAAGACCATGGACTTCTCACTAAATTGAAAGAAAGGCTTATAAAGGGAAGCAGAAAGTAAAAACAACGATGATAAATAGAATGAGGATAGGCAGGAGGGCACCAATACTACTCCTAATGGCGTTGGCTGTAGTGGCAACCATAGCGCTGGCTGACGCAATCTTCGTATACACTGGGTACATAAACGTCAAGCCCATGACAACACCATTGGTATTCAGTACAGGGCCCAATGGTAATGCACAACCGTACATAAGCTTCACCGTGAGCCCCAATTACGACTCCTTCACGGTGACCCTAGAAATAGCCAACTCCACGGCTAGTTACTACTACCAAGTTGGTCAATTAACGGTGAACATGGCTGGCTACATATACGTTAATTCAATCAACCTAAGCGGTTCGGCAGTTAATACCATGACCATATACATACAGAGCACCAGCGGCTCAACACAATGCACGTTCCAGGTAATAAGCGGTGGCTCGACAGCCACGACACCGTCCACTTCATGTCCCCTAAACGCCGGCAACACCTACTACATAAGCATTAAGGTGGTGCCTAACCTACCCGTAACGAGTTCATCGATCGAGACAGTGACAGTACAGTTCGGCTACAACGTGGTGGGTAACACGGTGGTGCCTGTACCATAGTGAGGTGGCGCCCTTGTGTCAACCAACCCCTTCAAAATCACCCTCCTTATTTCCATCCTCTCCATAGCCATTGCCCTAACCCTCATCTGGGGCACGGCGCAAACAGCCCCAAGCATTATTCGCTACTCAACATTGAGCAACACACCATATATTAAGGTCGAGTCAATAAACGTGACATCCAATGGCGTTTACATAAGGCTTGCACTCATCAATAACGGCACCTTGGCATTCAAACCAACGGGTGGTTGGGTTGAGGTTGTGGACACTGGGCAGGTGGTTAATGTCACCGTAATTAACGGTACCGTAATCGCCAAACTCCCACTAACACCCCAGTGGGTAAGCCTAGCAAGTGTTGGGGTTAAGGGCATCGTGAGTGGCGTACTTAATGGTAGTGGGGCCTACATAGCCTTCTTCGACGTGGTCCCGATCCACGTTATTAATACAATAGGTATCGCCGACGTGAGTTATGCCGACTGTGTCTTAAACGTGACGTTGAGTGTGGATACGGTGGTCCCAGTAGTGATTGGGCCCATAATTAACATGAGCCTATTCACAGTATCAACGCCCGGTTACTACGTCTTCGAGACCGTCGGTGTGGTTAATGCCACGATTTACGCCCTAGCCGGGAGCCACAATGTAACGCTCATGATACGGGTGAGCCCAGTCCTTGGTAGGTACACCTACGTATACTCCTGCAACTACCTAAGCGGCTTCAGCAAATACACGCTCTGGCTACCTATCGGGGTGACCTACATGTACCCGACGGGCAACGTCACTAGTTACACTTTATTAACAAAGACCTTTGTAGTGGGTGGTGGGTCATGAGGGTCGAGGCGCTTCTCCAATTCGCATTGGCCATTGCCTTCATAGTGCTTTGGGTATTCATGCCCGCCTGGTCGATTAGTGGTGCGAATTACTCGATAAGTCTCATGCCGTGGGGCTTTGTGGTTAGGTTCTTCGGTGAAATCCACGTAATACCACCACCAACGGTTTATGCGGTCTGGCTCTTCGCTCTAGACGCGGGTTTATTACCGCTCGTTTGGCGTAGGAGTAGGTACTCGCTCTACCTAGCCGCCCTCTTCTCCGTACTCTCCCTCTCAATGCTCATGGACACAATACTCTTCCAGCAAAGGTACCTGCAGTTCCATGGATACACAATAGCCCCGACACCCAACGGCTACATATACGTGTCCCTACCAACGAAGCCCGTGCTTGGGTTACCAACCTACGTGCTCTTAGCCCTGGTTATACTCTCGATATTTAACATGGTCACGAGGGCCAGGTGGTTGGGCACTAGGGTGATTGAGGACCCAATAGTGGCGGTTGTGCGTGTGCTAAAGGCGTTAAATATTGAGTACTCCAGGATTGAGCATGGCGTTGAGGTTGGGGGCGTTAGGATAGTTAGGCAGGGTGGTTCATTATGGCTCGTTAGGGACGGTGAGG
>NZ_LCWN02000058.1:0-14341 GCF_002078205.2 Vulcanisaeta sp. EB80 | reverse complement strand
TATGTCTTATGTAATAAAATTTATTAATTAGTTAATTTAGTTGTTTATGCGGTGGTTGTATGAGGGCTGTGGATCTTGTTAAGAGGAAGCCCCTGGTTATTACCGAGGATAGGCCCTTCATTGAGGCTGTGGATTTGATGGCTAAGGAGAATACGGGCTCGGTGGTTGTGGTTGAGGATTTGGGTTCCATGAAATTGCGTGGTATAATTACTGAGCGTGACGTGATTAGGGCTTTGTCAAGGAGGTTGCCCCTGGATACTCCCGTGGGTAAGGTCGGCACTATAGGACCTAGGGTTGTTAGGGCTAGGGTTGATGATTCTGTTGGTACTGTCGCCTCATTGATGGTTGAGTATAGGGTTAGGCATGTGGTTGTTGTTGATGAGAATGATGCCGTGGTTGGTGTGATCTCGATTAGGGATTTGCTTGGGGATTTGGATGCGGTTAGGGAGATTGCCAGGTTGGACCGTTATCCAAAGGTTAGGGAGTAGGGGTTAGAGCGTGATTTTCAAAATCCTGTAAATGAGCGATGAAATCACTATCAAAATTCCAATAGTTATCCAACCAAGTGTACCTAGGTATTGTATCGCGTATCCCATTACTACCATGATTATTGAGCCTATTATTGAGGATACTGTGAGTAGGTAGCTTGTTGACTGGACAATGAGTATTGGGCTAACTAGGTTATTGATTATGTACAGGATTGAGAGCAATACAACGGTAAATACAAAGCCCACGGCAACCAATACGTAATTCGGTGGGGCGATGCCCATTAAAGCCATCAGTCCGCCCAATATGGCGGTTGCGTAAAATAGTATCTTTCGCCTCTCAACCCTCACGGCGTGCCTGTACTTATACAATAGCGGTGTTAATACTAATGATGCCGTCAACGCCACGGTGCTGGCTGTGCCGTCCGCATGCATAGTTAATGGTATTAACCCTAGGTATACCCCCCAGGGTACTGAGAAGGCTATTGCTAGCATCAAGACATCTGGATTATTCATCACAGCCATTATTGACGCGCTCTTTATTATCACGACATCCTTCATCGTGAAAAGAACAATCATCGAGAGCACTATTGACGCCACACCCAGGTAAAGCACCGTGGTCTTCGTTATGTACGTGATCATCGCCGTGGATATTGCAAACAGCACTGTAATTGATGATAGGTATGCCACCTGGATCCACCTGGTTAAACCCCTAACGCTCCACCAACCCAACGTAAGTAGTAATGACGGGGCTAGGTAGAGACCTAGGCCCATGCCAGCCAGGAATCTCAGGAATAGGGCTGTGTGGTAGCTACTCGTTGTTGAGAATATGAGGGATAGGCCGTTCAATACTAGGCCTAGGAACATGGGCATCCTATTGCCAACCCTGTTTAGGAGGAATGTGGCGGGTAGTTGGGTTACGGTGAAGCCCGCGAGTGCCGTCGCCATGGGTACCATGTAATACATGGCGCCAAGAATTATCCTCTTTATATTCATTAGGTCAAACATCGTTGCTGAGGCATCCAACCAGTTAAGTAGTATTAGCGATAGACCAGCAATACTAATACCTAGTACATAGTAGGCTTTCTTGATTACCAGGGCGTCAGACTCCTCAACAGGCCTTCCTGCAACCCCCACATGAATTAGTTTGTGAAACCCCTTTATCAAGGTTTTTAACTATCACCAGCCAAGATAAAGAGAAGGGGGTTGTTAGACCCTGCGGTTTGATACTTCGTGAGCAAGTCTCTAATTTAGTTGATTAACGTGTTAAGGTTCTATGGATGACTTAATTGATAATTATTAGTAAGGATTATTTTTAATGAATGCCCGCCTCATCGTCCTTATCGATTTTTAGCGATATAACAGCCCTATTAATGTCCTCCCTAACCCTCTCCCTAAACTCACCGTATTGCTCAACCAATGAGCCAAGCTTTTCCTTATACCTCTTCAGGACTAGGTTGAAGCTGCTCACGGCTATGTACCTAATGAGCCTCTTAACAACGAAATTCTCCACCTTCCTAGTTATTAAATAACTAAAGGCCTTCGCCTCCTCAAAGGACTTTATCAACGCCTTTAGTATGAACTCGAGCCTGAGCGGATCCTCAAGCATCCTGTCCAGTATCGTGAAGTCCCTCCTCCTAAGTGCGCCCATTGGTATGAAGGGTAGTGGGAATGTGAGGACCCTAAGTCTCTTGAGCCTGTCCAGGAGCTCCAAGCTCCTTACTACATCATCATCAGTTTCACCCGGTAGGTTTAGTATCATCGTGCCAACCACAACCCAGTAATTATCATTCAATATTCCTATGGCTTCCTCAACCACGTCAGGGTACTGCTCGGGCCTATAGGGCAACGCCTTACCAGCCATTAATAATTTCAAAAGCCTTGGTGAACCGGTCTCTATACCCATCTCTATGAAGTGCCACGTACCACCCTCATTCATGTACTCGGAGACCTCCTTAACAAGCTTCGGCGCATACTTAACGACAGCTGCTGTGGTGAAGTCTGTGGTCACCTCATAATCATCACCATAGGACTTAACGAGCTTGTAAGCCTTCTCTGTCAGGTCGAGTACCTTGTCTGGGTTTGGTTCAATACCCTTGGCGCCATATCTAAAGAACTCGTCACTGTGCATCGTTATTTCCTTAAAGCCCCCAACCTCTATGTTGAGTTTAATCTCCCTATCGATATGCCCCTCGAATGGGAATGACCTAATCATGCCGCTCAACGTTGGCGTGCAGAATTGGCAGCCCCTCCCACAGCCCCTGGTAACCTCAACCATACCTCCTATGGATGGCGTCACAATCGTCGGTACGACATCTAACGGAACGGGTCTATGGGCAACAACCCTCTCGGGCACGGGTTCCCCCTTCATAATCTTATCAAACAGCAATGGTCCATCCTCCTCGAACTCACCCTCGTAAACAACATCGATGCCCAACTCCCTCTGTTTACCCGTATCCACTATCTGCCAACCCGCCGGTCCACCAACAACAATCCTTACGTGATTCCTATGTTTCCTAATTGCCGGGTTCTCAATGACCTGTAGGAATGATTTTGCTATATAGGGTAATCCCCTATATGGTAAATCAGCCAGTTTCAGGATCCAGTAAACAATGCCGGAGCCGAAGCTGAGCCCCAGTGGGTCCATCACGTAGATGCCCACTATCCTCGTATTAGGCCCAATAACCCTATCTAGCTTGTATGGATCCGCTATTATTACATCATTCCTCGTGTAGCCATGGGCTAATAATGCAGCCTCCACCTTAGCTAGGCCATAGGGAGCCCTCAAAACCCTACCCTCACTATCGCTCTTAACCCTAAAGAACCTCCTGGCTACCCAATCCCTGAAGTAGTTCTCGGGTATTGCGCTTGCGAAGCCTACGACGGAGGACCCGTGGGTGTCGGACATGGTGGCTATCTCGCCCGTGAGAACTATTGGGTATCCACCAGTTGGCATATTGATTTCAGTAATGCCTTGTAGTAAATAAAAACCCTTTCCCTAAGAACATCAATTGTTAACCCCACAAACTTTAAATTAGAAATTGAATCAGCTAATACCCTTACGAGGCGTCCTCGCCCCACAAGCCGTGCACACCAGGACGTATATCCTACCCTCCCTCTCCAGGTAGGTATCGACTGAATGACAGACCGGGCACTCAACGTAGAATTTTATGTACCTCTCATAGACTGCTTCGAGGGTCCTAGGACTCCTCTCGGCGTAGAGGACGAGAGCATTACCATCAATACTGCCGGGCAGGGCTAACTCCTTAAGGAAGAACCTGGCTATGTGGGTCGGATCCCTATTAAGCCTTTGTGCAATGTCCCTGAAGTTCTGTATTATGGTCTTCTTAGGCTGAACTTGAATACTAAGCCTTGGAAGCTCTCGCCTCCTCTCTACCTTCGGCATTATTACCGCATATGCCTTATCCAACAACTTCATGTACAACTCATCATACTCATTACCTGGCATCGCAGCACAGCTTTGTAACTAGGTATTAATAAGTTCTTACCCTATTGTGGTGCTGGGAATGTTCGTGAACACGATTAGTCGGGTTTAAAGTTCCTAACTTCACTAAACCATTAATGACACTGCTTGTGATTAGGGCTGCGAATAGGCGGGGGATGCTTCACGAGATAACTGGCGTAATTAAGGATCATGCAAGCATTGAGTGGGTTTTCGTCTCAATACCATCGGAGAGCGAGAGGGTTATTGCGATGAGGCTCAGCGATTCTCTGCCGATAAATGCGATTGAGAGGTTGAGGGGTATAAATGGGGTTCACGATGTTTGGGCGAGCCATGAGGCGCCAATGGAGCTGGTGGGCTTTGATAGGGAGATACTCAGGAGCATATTAATCTACATGGTGCAGAGTGGTGGTGAACTTCATTCCTTCTTAAATAAGCTCGGTTATGAGATGGGAGTATCCATGGCGAGTACGATGCTTAGGACAAAGTACATAATACCAGCGATCACAGATCCGGCGAGAATCTTCGAGACAGCGGTTGAAATGCTTGTGGTTATGAATCTAGCTAGGAGCGCCGAGGATGTGAAATTAAATAATGAGAAGGGTGGTTATGTCGCAAGTCTATCACTAACCGAACCCTTTGACCTAGATGCCGGACTGCCTTTCACCAGGGGGTATATTCTAGGTTTAACAAAGGTTCTTTTGAAGTGTGATTGTAGTATTGATGCTGTAATAAGCAAGTCCAGGGTTAACTTCTACGTGAAAAAGTAAATAGTTGATGCACCAAATCTGTAATAAACAATCTTTAAATAGGAAGGCACGCCCGCAATTAGTTAATGGAGAGTTGGATTAAGTCGTTGATAGACATAATGAGAAAAAGCCTTGATGCCAATGGTTTACCAATACCAATGGACAAATCCAACTGCACAGAATGGGCTAGGGAATTGGGTATACCCAAGGGTGGTGACACGATAATATACACCTCATGCCTCTACCAAATGGCACCAATGATAAACCAACTAGTCCCATGGATTGAGAAGCTACAAAGCACACCACTAATGAGCCTAGCCAGTGTACTCTCCAGGTTCGCAAGCTTCGTAATCAAGCCAAACAAGGCAGATATCGATAGGGCCAACAACATAATGATGAGCATAGCGAGGTCCCTACAAAGGGCTGGGGTAAACTTTGGCTACCTCTATGAGGATGAACCATACAGCGGTGCCCTACTTCATGAATTGGGTGCTGAGGAGTACTTCAGGGAGTACTTTGAGGATAGGGTGTTGAGAATCTTCGAGAAGTACGGTGTCAAGAAGGTCATAACAATAGATCCCCATACACATAACGTGTTAACCAATGTGGCGCCGAAGTACTTTAAACTAAATTTTGAGGTCGTTAACTACCTAGACCTGCTCAAGAATGCCAAGTTCAAGCCCAAATTTAATGGTGAGGTCGTGATCCACGACTCCTGCCTATACGCGAGGTACCTGGGCAAATACGATGTGTACAGGGCGATATTAGACAATGCGGGTTTGAGGCATATTGAGGATCCATTAATAACGGGTATTGACACGGCAACGTGCTGTGGAGGGCCTCTGGAATCACTAAGCCCAGAGCTGTCGAGGGAAATAGCCAAGATAAGGATCCAGAATCTGTCGAAGCTCTCGAAAAACGTGATCACGGTATGCCCTATATGCCTAGCAAACCTAGGCAGGAACGCGGAGGGCGTCGTGAAGATAATGGATATTAACGAGGTCATCGAGGCCGAGTAGCATTTAAATTTAGAGTGGGTTTAAGGTTGTTGAGTGATGATACGATGGCTGCCATGAGTGATGATGAGTAAGGTGTTATCTGACGGCGAAATTCATCGATCCGTAACTAGGGAAGCATTTTTATTCCAGTCCCTAGTTACGTAGTAGGTATGAGTTTCGTACCAGTCTACGAGAGGGATCTCGAAGTGCCAATAAAAATTAGTAAGACAGCAAATGAGGAAGCTAGGAAAAAGAGGCTTGAGAGGTGGCCCAGGGAGGCTGGCTTAACAGTACCGCTGGATGATTCTGGGACGAACTTCATGCAGTTGGTGAAGTCCTTCTCAACAGATTACGGCCTAACACCTGGTGAGAGGACCTGGGATGTTAAGGATGTGGGCGGTAAGTACAGTGTTAGCATGGTGTGGAAGCTAATGAAGGGTAACGAGGAGAAGGGTTATGCCAGGGTGAGCGGTGAAATACCACTAACACCTACAGGTGAGGAGGGAAGCAACGTTGTTTATACTGCGAGACTTAAGTACGTAATAGAGATAAGTAATGATGTACTCGGTGAGAAGGCAACCGTAGAGAACGTACCTGAGGTTAACCTCTTTGGTTAGGGTAGTTTTAAAATTGACCTTAATGGAGTAATTACTATGCATGAAATACCAATGAGGGAATTTGAGAGAAGACTTGATGGACTACATAGAGTGATGAGGGAGAGGGGATTAGATGCCGTGTATCTCGTGAACCCGATTAATATGGCGTATTCCGTAGGTCTTCACTACTTACAGACCGAGAGACCTGCTGCTATTGTAATACACAAAAACGGTGAGGTATACTTTTTCGGCCCATTGTTGGAGAGGGACCATGTAATAAGCCAGACCCAGTTAATAAGTAAGACGTACATCTATAGGGATTATCCAGGCGAGACTCACCCAATGAGACTTTTTGCGGAGTGGTTCAGGGAATTACACCTGGACAACGCAGTTGTAGGTTACGACTCAACGCCAGGCTACGTAAGCCATTGGGGTTATAGGGGACCAAATCTCACCGAACTGCTTCCTAATACCAAGTTTGTTAATGTGGCTGACGATATATACTCAATGAGGATCATAAAGTCCGAGGTGGAAATAGAGTTGCTTAGGGAGAGTGCTAAATGGGCCAATCTAGCACACTCGTTACTTCAGGACTACACGGCACCTGGCCTCTACGATTATGAAATCTCACTAAGGGCATCCCTAGACGCATCAATAATGATGAAAAAAGCCCTGGGGCCTAATTATAAACCACTTAGGTCGGAATACCCAGCCTATGCTGGGTTTAGGGGACAGGTTGGCGAGCATGGCGCCTACCCACACTCAATAAGTATTGAGAGGTCGATTAGAGCCGGTGATGTACTAGTGACAGGGGCCACCGCAGATGTTTCGGGCTACATGGCTGAACTCGAGAGAAATTTGTTCGTTGGTCGCCCAACAAACGATGTAATTAAATACCACGAAATCGCACTTAAACTCCAGGAAACCGCCCTAAACACACTAAGACCTGGGATTAAGGCATCCGAGGTAGATAAGGCTGTTATTAAGGCGGCCAGGGAGTTGGGCGTTTATGATTACCTACTTCACCACAGTGGGCATGGTCTCGGTTTGGAGGCGCATGAGGCTCCGTTTCTGGATGTTGGTGATGATACAGTGCTCAGGCCAGGAATGGTTATTACGGTGGAACCCGGCATATATGTACCCAGGTTAGGTGGGTTTAGGCATTCGGACACTGTGGTAATCAGAGATGATGGTATTGAAATAATCACGTACTATCCAAGGGATACCGAGTCATTGATAGTGGAGGTGTAAAGTTATTTTAAGGAATAGAGACTATACTAATTGATGATTTGGAGAGAATTCGTTAGGTACTCAGGGATTATGGCAGCTGTGTTGGCTTGGGTCGTCATTGCAATAAGTATTAGTGTCAATCCATGGTTCGTCTTTACGAAAAACGCATTCAGTGATCTAGGGGGTCCGCATGCCGTTGATCCCTGGATATACAATTACGGTCTCATAATCACCTCAGTATTCGTTGATTTATACTCAATAAACCTACTCCTAAACTCCAGGAATAAGGTTGAGAGTTTTGCATCGGCGTTCGTGTTCGTAGCAGGGCTCTTCTTAGCATTAATAGGCATTTACCATGCAGGTACTAGACCTCATGTGTTTGTGTCGACGTGGTTCTTTGTACAAATGGATACGGCGCTTATTGCTTGGGGTATTGGCTCGTTAATGGGCGGCAATAGAGGCCTGGGTCTGTTCTCATTATTGCTTGGTGTTTTAGCACCAATACCTGCGCTGTTAATACCATGGCCATCAGCAGCTACCGAGGAGGCATACGGCATATTAGTTATAGATGCGTGGGTGTTAGTAATGACGTACATGGATTCTGTTCATAATGGTAGATCTAATTACGTGGGTATTGATAGAAGGGTTTAAATGAGGTTGATAATTAAAAATTGAATGATGAGCCACACAATCCTCTACATAGATGAAATGAGGAAGGGAAACTACAAAATATTTCTTGAGCACGTATTCAGCCAATTACCAACCCCATTTCGCTGGAGCCAAGTCGATGAGGAAATACTGAAACAACACTCCCAGGAATTACTTGAGATAGCAAATGATTTAGCAGAGACCTACTGTACTGTAATGTCGAACACGAATATTGAGTTCTTCAGGAACCAGGAATGTACAGAGTTTGTTAAGAATTGGTGGACCAATTACGTTCAGGGTTCTAATAATGATATGTACTGGGTAAAACTAGGGATAATGGCCCTTGAGTTATTTAACAAGAATGTGGGTGTGGCGGTACTAACCTCATTACCAACACAACTAAGTGCAACGGCATTCGGCATAATCATCAAAGCATCTTAACAATCAGGGGATTATTGGAAACTATCAATGGTACTCGGTAAATTGGCAGCATTAACTACAGCTTTATAGTGAGCTCTTGGTACACATGATTGTGGAAGAGACGGGATCACCACTCTCGGTTTTCATGAACCTAGCAGGCCATGTAGTGGAACAAATGCTTGAGGCCTACCGTAAGGTTTGATCTGCATTATCACAGTCCACCTTATAGGTAAAATCAATATTATTAAGTGTGGTTTTGACCCCAGGGTCCCGGCACGCGCCGTTCCCGCGGCCATCTCGGACCGCAGTACTTGGCAACGCGGCAGGGCGTTTCACTTCCGGGATCTGGCGAGTCCGGGTGGTTCCACCCTGCCTATGGCCGGGTTACCCTGGTTTGGTCATCTCGATTTTATTCCTGGGTTTTTAAGCGTTATTCTGGTTATGGGTATGCTAATTCCTCCGCCATTAATGCCCTGACTATGTCCCTAATGCTTACCATACCCACTGCCCTTCCCTCCTCAATGACTGGTAGGTGTCTTATGTTGTTCTCTATCATCTTCATTGCGGCTGATACTATTGATTCCGATGTGTTTGCTGTGATTATTTTCCTACTCATTACCTTGGACAATGGTATGTCGAGACCTAGGTTTTCAGCCACAACCCTAACTAAATCCCTCTCTGTGAATATGCCCAGGGGTTTACCATCATCATCAATTATAAGCACGCTACCCACATTGTTCATGTACATCTTAGCCACGGCGCACGATACTGGTTCACTGGCTTTGCAGGATATGATGCCGTCCCTTATTAATTCCTTGATCCTCATGCTGGGTTCACTAGGTATAACTGGGTAAACTGGGTTAATAAGTATTTCTTCGAAACCCCCGTTCATAAAGGGTATTACTTATTCACCAAGTACTCAAGAAAGCCTATTATACCTACAAGGTGTTTATTCGCACGTGAGAATACTCAAGATTGACCTTGATAGGAATTCCTGGAATATAGAGAGTGCGGAGGTCCCAGGACCGGTGAGCCTGGGTGTAAAGTTGCAAATGGATATGGAAACATGGAACCTAGACCCACTCGACCCTAGGGTTCCGTTCATAATAGGCATGGGGCCCTTCGTTGGGGGTAAAATGCCGGGCTTTCATAGGTTAGTAGTCACCTTCAAGAGCCCAATGACGAAAACACTCCACGTAGCTGCATTAGGCGGTGCTGCATATAAGTTCATGGGCTCCGGAATAGACGCCATAGTATTAATCGGTAAAGCCCCATCGCCTGTTGTGGTATTCGTATCGAGTGACGGTGTCGAGATTAGGAACATAAATCCCGTATTTAAGTACGGCAATTACGAGGGAGCCTACGCATTCACGAAATACCTCCTCGACACATACAGGGACTTCTTCACTAAGTACAACGCGAGGGCCGTGGTTGTTGGTCCAGCATCACTCAAGACGTACAATGGCGCCTTGGTCTCAATAGATGTAAATCCAACCAAGGGCGAGTTCAGACCCGGCGCAGAGGACTTCGCTGCCAGGGGTGGCCCGGGCACGGCAATGGTTAGGGGACATAATGTGGTTGGTATTGTCGCTGGTGGTTCGTATAGGGCTAGGTATGCTAAGGTGACTGACATGGAATTTATCAATAAGGTAATGGTTGAGGCGTTCAAGAAGCCGTTCATGCAAGTTATGGCTGAGAAGACGATTAAGTATAGGTTTGATCCAGGTATGGGTACTGGTGGCACGTTCGGTGTGAACTATCCGCACTATCGTGAGTTACTACCATTGTTCGGTTATAAATCAATATACATGCCCAGGGAAGAGAGGATTAAGCATGTCGAGGCGATAATCAGGTTGTTCTGGAAGCCCTTCAATGACGAGGTCTTCGTAAAATCGAAATCCTGGTATAACTGCGGCGACTTCGGGTGCTCGGTGGTTTGTAAGAAGGTTTGGCATGGTAAGAAGGTGGATTACGAACCATTCCATGCCATGGGGCCATTCATAGGCAACTACATATTCGAGGAGGCGGTGTCGCTGGTCGATTTAATAGATCAGTATGGCCTTGACGCAATAGAGATGGGTCACGTAATCTCCTGGTTATTCGACGCGATAGAGAATGGGTTACTACAACCGAATGAGGTGGGTCTCGATAACGAACCAATATTCGATCCTAGGAAGTTCAATCCGGAAATCGATTCGAGGAGGAACGCCAAGTTAGCACGTGAATTAATCGCAGGCTTTATTGAAGGCTCGACTGAGGTCCTCAAGCTCATAGCCGAAAACGGCATTAGGATTGCTGCGAGGAAGCTCGATGAGATGTTCCATGACAGGGTCTTGAAGGTTGGTAAATCCTTCAGGGACTTGGTGGTTTATGTGGCCTATGGCAGTAACGGTTACATGACACCAAACCTATACTGGGCGCCTGGCATGGTAGCCCCAATGTACGTGCTCGGCAGGTACTGGACAAACTACACGCCAACATTCATGAGTCCAGAGGACTTCGCAAAATCATCATTGGATAGGGCTATCATGGAGGCTATGATTGATGACGCAGGTTTATGCAGGTTCCATAGGGGTTGGGCTGAGCCCGTACTTGATAAGTTGTATGCCGAAATCACAGGTATGCAACCAAACAAGGACCTGTACAGGGAGTTCGCCGAATACTCAATAAGGGCTAATGCACAACCAATGCCCTGGGAAGGCGAGAGGGCTAGGGACCTGGTATCAACGATGGCGAAGGAGGTGGGGTCCCGGGAATGGACATTCGAGGATTATGAACAATACATTGAGTGGTGGCGCAGGTTCAGCACCACCGTTAACTCGAGGCTGAACATAACCCAGCAATAATTAATCCTTGATTAACCCAAGCTCAATCAATGACCTCCTTATGAACTCCCTAGTCCTTTCGTCAGGGTACTCGTAGGGTGGTCTTGGTTTACCAATATCAATACCCACAAGCGACATTGCGTACCTATAACCACCGCTTAACCCACCAGCCTTAAGCACGCTCCTAACCCTGACAATGAACTCCTGCGTCTTTCTCGCACTGGCATAATCACCGCTCCTAACCTCATTAACAATCTTAACGATTAACTCGGGAAATGGGTTTATGATCAGCGAGACTACACCAACACCGCCAGCCATCATTATGTCGTAGATCAAACCATCACTACCAGCCAAAACCCCAACCTCAGGGTGTGCAGAAATTATTGTATGCAACCCAATCATGTCGTGCGAACTATCCTTGAAGTACTTAATGTTTAGGCATTTATCCAACACCTTAATCACCATGGAGGGGCTTAAGCCATTACCGACGGCAGGTTCATTATAGAACATGACATCACCACCAAAGGCCTTGGATATGGAACACACGTAATCAAGAATACCACCCTCACCAAACTGTTGAGGATACGGTTGCGAGACAGCCAAAACATCAACACCAATCCTTGAGGCCTCCCTAACAACCTCAAGAGCCCTCCTAAGGCTAACCTCACCAACTAGGAAGGCTACGGGAACTCTATCACCAATGTACCTAACAATAGCCTCAAGAGCCCTAAGCCTCTCCTCAACCGTAAAAGCAAAGGCCTCAGCACCAAAACCACCAACGTAGATACCCTCAACACCACGCCTAATCAAGAAATCAAGCATAGGACCAAAACCACCCTCATCAATCTCACCATCACTACGCAACGGAATAAAAACCTCAGCAACAGCACCACCAAAACCCATACAACAAAGCAAGGATAAAACAAAAATAAAAACATAACCTCCCTCATGAATGCAAAACATAAAACACAAAGCCATACCGCCAAACACGTTATTAATACCATTCTATCTCCAGCAAGGTAGAATTAACCCATAACAAAACTAGCGGCCCCGCCGGGACTTGAACCCGGGTCCTACGGCTTACTACGCCTAACGGCTCCGCAGGCCGCCGCTCTGTCCATGCTGAGCTACGGGGCCAATAGCTTGTTAATTCACGTTCTTTTAAGTCTTTATCTTTACCTTGTCTTAGTGTTGCCCATTTTTATCGTAAAAATATTAACTGCCTAATTCTTTACGAGTACAATTCTGCGCAGTAATAATTTGTGTATTAGGGATTCTCTATGTTCACGTTCAATCAACTGTAACTCATAATCAAGACTAACAAGTAATTCCCAGATACCGTCCAAGGCCTCGTTATTATCAATCTCGCCAGATCTTGCACGCATAACAAGCTCCATCGCCTGATTAATCAAGCCATGCAGCTCATTAAAACGATCAAACTTACCCATTAATGATCAACGGATTACTCCCTATTTAAACATTTCTATTCTGCAGTAAATATTACGGCAAATCACGAACACTAGATTATGACTAGGGGAAGGATTGTGCGACGGCAATGGACAAGAGCTGCTTAAGGCATTGTTTAATTTGTTGTGTGGTTTTCTTCCTGTCCATATTATTGTTTTCCTGCCCTATTGCCTTTGTGTGGTTGTTCCCTTTATCAGTGCTTCGTATATTTTTCCTAGTAGGTCGTATAGTGTGTCGATCCTCTTGTTTGTTTCCTCTATCCTCCTGCTTAAGGCGTCGTTTAATGCATTAATCCTATTGTTCAACGCTTCATAATTCCTACCCATTAGATCATAGAGAGCATCAATCCTCTTATTAGTCTCATCAATCCTCTTGTTTGCATCATCGAACCCCTTGTTCATGTCGTTTCGTAGGTCGGCTATTTCCTTCCTAGACCTCGGTTATTTCACTTCTTACGTCAGCCACTTCCTTCCTCACGTCAACCACCTCACTCCTCAACTCCCGAAACAAACCGAGCATTAGCACGACCAAGTCCTCCGTGGACAGCTTCTTGCCCTCACCAACCTTCCTCAAGACAGTCTCCAAAGCCTTATCAACAACAGAAGCAACAACAGACTCAACCATCAAACCACAAACAAACCAAGCACTAATAAGGCTTTAGGTTGCGACAACCGAGATCCCCAAAGCGAAAACCCACCATTTATGATGAAGAGCGAGCCACCTCCTCCCTTAGTCTCGTTATTACCTCCTCAACCTTCCTAATCGCATACTCAACCTCATCAGGTTGGTAAACACCCTCATAAAACGCCTCCTCGTGCAGTGTACTCATTAGGTCGCTATAGAGAGCCCTAAGGTCCTCCCTACCGATCTTCCTCAAAATCCTCCTCCTCTCACTATGGCTACTGGGTTCTACACCCTCTACGGCGCTTATGTACGCGTTGATCGCTATGACTAAAGCCAAAAACGCCTTGTCTGCCGCATTCCTGTACAGGAAGACGTCGTTCAGTTTAATGGCCTTCTCGAATTCCTCCTTGGCGTAATTAAGGATTTCCCTGGCAAGTTCGAAACCCATGCACTAGGTATTCTCGATTAGGGGTTATTAATTTATTGTTCTAATCGCGTGGTCGTCCATAGCATGTATTGCTTCACCTCTCCGCTGTTTTCCTCTAAATAAATACTATGAAGTTATCAAAGAGCCAATTTTCACCAATTAATTTCAGCGTGCAGCAAAAACACATACATCACTTACTAGGTTAATAGCTGGGCTAGTTCGGATGCACTATGGCGATATAAAACAATGCTCAAATATTAAATTCAAAATAAAAACATGAAATAAAGTTCATGGTGGGCCCGCCGGGACTTGAACCCGGGACCTCCCGCTCGTAAGGCCTATGCGGGCGTTATGCCCTGGACATCCTAACCAGGCTAGACTACGGGCCCGAAGTCAAATTATCATAGGC
>NZ_LCWN02000057.1:0-14412 GCF_002078205.2 Vulcanisaeta sp. EB80 | reverse complement strand
CTGTGCTTGTTTTTGGTAGTTCTTTTTGTGTTATTATTATTTTGTCTGGTATCCACCATTTTGGTATTTCTCCTTTCTCGACGTATTGCATTAGGTGGTTTCTTATCTCCTCCTCGGTAACCCTCTGCCCAGGCTTCGGCACAACAATGGCTATGGGCCTCTCACCCCACTTGGGATGGGGAACACCAACAACAGCAACCTCACCAACACCAGGATGCGTGCTGATGATATCCTCAAGCCTCGTGCTAACGATCCATTCACCACCACTCTTAATAACATCCTTTAGCCTGTCCATGATCCAGATGTGCCCATCAGAGTCCCAAACCGCCACATCACCTGTATGTAACCAACCACCACGCCATAAATCTCTGGTCTTCCCAGGATCCTTAAAGTATGCAGGTGTTAGCCAGGGGGCTCTAACAACTAATTCACCAAGGGTCTTACCATCCTTGGGAACCTCCTTACCTGTTGGGTCAACAACCTTCAGGAAAACAAGTGGTATCTGCCTCAACCCCTTCATGAAGTAGTTCTCCTTCTTGTCCTCGGGCCAATTTAGCGTTGATGCCCTGAGCAATGCCTGCGCAATAACGGGCGCCGTCTCCGATAAGCCATAACCATTGATCACTATGATGCCCCTAGACCTCGCTAACTTATACAACCCCTCTGGTATTGCGGAACCTCCATTACCGTACTTCAACCCCCTTAAATCATACTTAGGCGAGTCAGGGTGAGTGAGTAGTAAGTACAGAATCACGGGGACCCCATATATGTATGTTACCTTCTCCTCACTAATGGTCTTGAGTATATACCCCCAATCCATGCGACCGGTAAATACGTACTTCTGACCGGCGAGGAACATGGCGTGAGGACCACCCCAGGCATGTACGTGGTACATGGGTACGAGCGGCATTACCACATCCTTAATACTTAACTCATATGGTGGAGCTGACGTGGATATTGCAAGCCCCATCGCGTGCAGTACTAGTTGTCTATGTGTAAAGAACACGCCCTTTGGTGGACCTGTCGTACCCGATGTGTAGAATAACGTTGCTACTGTCCTCTCATTAATATCCCTGAAATCATATGGGCTTGAACTCCTTATTAAATCCTCATAATTATATACCTCGAAACCTTCAAGCTTGATTTGCGGTGGCTCCGTCTTATCTGTCATTATCACAATCTTCTTAACGGTCTTTAGCCTAGGAAGTATTGCCTGTAGTAGTGGTATGAACTCGTCCTTAACGAAGAGTATCTCATCACCTGCATGGTTTATCGTGTATGCCAAGTCCTCAGGTGAGTACCTGATGTTTGCCGTGTGCAAAACAGCACCAAGGCCTGGAACTGCGTAGTAAAGTTCTAGATACCTATGGGAGTTCCACTCAAGGGCTCCAACCCTTGTACCTAACCTCTTGGGATCGCCAGGCTCGACACCGAGTTGTTCTAAGGCAGAAGCAAGCCTTCTAACTCTATCCCATACTTGGGTAAAGGTGAGCCTAAGTTTGGGTGCGTCAGGTGGTGCATAAACAACCTCCTGCTCCGGGAAGGTATCCACACCCCACTTTATCAAGTTAGTAAGTGTTAATGGATAATCATAGAACTCCTCGGCTACTTGCACATACTCCTCTTCCACTGATGAGGGCATTAAAAATAACATTAAGTATCTGGGGATTAATATTTTGTTTTTAATTAATATATTGACCTATATATTCCAATAAGAAAGAACAAGATAGCCATAAAAGAAAAGCAAAATATGCTGAGGAAAAACAAAATATTGCTAATGTAGATCTAAAGATCGGGGTAGAAATTCCATGTAAATTAATTAATGAAATCTTAATCGCGAAATCCGCAATTAATATATAATCTATTTATTAGATATAGTTTTAAGTAAGGACTTATGATCATTCCTGATGACGGATATTTTGGATCTCTTTCCCCAATATGCTGAGGAGTTAAAGTTACTGAGAAAAACCGCTAGAGAGTTTGCCCAGAGAAATTTCAGTCCTGAATTGGCTAGGGAGTTGGATAAGAAGGAGGAATTCCCATGGGATCTCTATAGGAAGGCTGGTGAACTCGGTCTTTTGGCACCATCAATACCCACCGAGTATAATGGTGGTGGTTTCTCAACATACTTAGCAGACATAGTCGTTACCGAGGAACTCATTAGGGCGGAACCGACACTCGGCACGGCAATTATGAGTGGACCATTCTCATCACACCTGCTCTATTTCTTCGGTACTGAGGAACAGAAAAAGAAGTATTTACCGCCTGTCTATAAGGGTGAAACCACGTTCTTCGGCGCATATACCGAGCCTGAGCATGGAACGGACATTACGCAACTAAACACTATTGCTGAGAGGAAGGGTGATAAGTTCATAATTAGGGGCATGAAAACCTTCATAACAAACGCACCCACCGCCAAGTACGGGGTGCTACTTGCACAGACAGAACCGGAGAAGAGGCATAGGGGACAAACACTCTTCATAATACATACTGACTGGCCTGGGGTTACGATTAGAAAGCTAACGGGAAAGATGGGGCAAAGATCAATACCAGTCGGTGAAATATACCTAGACAATGTAGAGGTACCGATTGATTACGTGGTTGGAGGCGAGAAGGGAATCAATCAGGGATTCTACTGGACGCTGGCATACTTCAATGTTTCAAGGATAGGACCTGCGGCCATGGCGATTGGTTTAATGCTTTCGGCATTCGATAAAGCATTCGAGTACGCTAAAAAGAGGGTTCAATTCGGTCAGCAAATAATAAACTTCCAATTAATCCAGGAGAAGCTTGGGAGGATGGCAATGCTTATCGAAGCCGCCAGATCCCTGGTTTATAGGGCTGCCTATTACGTGGATGATTACATAAAGTTTAAGATTGACCCAAGAGCCATGGCTGCAATAACGTCGGCGGCTAAGGTATTCGCAACCGATGTTGCGAACCAGGTGATTGATGATGCAATACAGATACACGGTGGTTACGGTTACTTTGAGGAATTCGATGTGGAGAGATATTGGAGGGACCATAGAGTAACTAGAATTTACGAGGGGACGAACGAAATAAACCTATTAACAATAGTTGATGCGTTAAGGAGGGATGCATGGAAGCCGTGAAATAGATAGATTTTAAATTCTTAATTATGTCCATATATAATTATATTGATTGCCGCGATAATATATAGCAAGAACACTTATAGCATTATGTTCATGAACTAAATCATGCCTAGGGGACCCGGTGAATACCTGGATTCGCTTAAGGACGGCAGGGTTGTTTATTACAGAGGTAAAGCAGTTAATGATGTAACTACACACCCAATAATCAGCGTGGCTGCTAAACATGCAGCCGATCTATTTGGTGCTGAGGATAGGCTTTATGATGACCCTAATTATGGTAAAATAAGTCGTTATTTTAAGATACCAAGATCCACCAACGACTTAATTGATAGGCATAGGTTGATTTACAACGATACCATGAGGTTTGACGGAATGTTTAACATAGTACAGGCTATAGGCTCTGACGCATTATTCTCGCTCATGATAATCGCCAGAAAGGTTGATACCAAGTACGGAACTCATTATCTTGATAGGGTAATGAAGTATTACGAATATGTTGTTAAGAATGACCTAGCAATGGCCGTGGCTCAGACGGACGTTAAAGGCGATAGGTCAAAGAGACCCCATGAGCAGCCAGATCCCGATCTCTACGTTAGGGTTGTTGAGGTTAGGGATGATGGCATTGTTGTGAATGGTGCAAAGATCCACACGACTCAGGGACCTGTGGCAAATGAAATCGTTTTCCTCCCCTATAGGGCTATGGTTGAGGGTGATAGGGATTATGCCGTGGCTTTTGCTGTTCCAGCTAATGCTAAGGGCGTTAAGTTCATTGTTAGACCTGCCCTTGAGTACGACGGTAATCCAAACGCAGTTAATGCTAGGGCTAGGTTTGAGGTTGAGTCATTAACGATATTGGATCACGTTTTTGTACCTTGGGATAGGGTGTTTTTATTCAGGGAGTGGGAATTCGCGGGACCTCTAGCTTGGTACTTCGCAACATATCATAGGTTCACCGCGGTATCATACAGGGCGGCAACATCTAACCTATACCTGGGCGCCGCCCTCCTTGCTGCCCGTGCAAATGGTATTGAAAATGCACCACACGTTAGGGATTGGATTGTACAGATGATAATGTATAAGGAGATCATGAGGATGGGCGCGATAACGGCAGCCCTCGAACCATTAATTGACGAGGGAGTTGCCGTACCAAACCCAGTGTACACAAACGTTAGTAAGTTATACTCTAATGCCCACTTCGTAGATGTTGTGCATGGATTGATAGACATAGCCGGCGGACTTATCGCAACAATGCCATCTCACGATGATTATGCAAACCCTGAAGAGAGACAGTACATTAGTAAGTACATTAGGGGTGCCGTGGATGGGGATACCCGCTACCGCATAATGAGCTTTGTTAGGGAACTAGCCTCAAGCCACCTAACGGGCTACTTATTAACAGCCATGATACATGCCGAGGGTTCTGAAGCTGCCAGTAAGATTGGTATGATAAGGGAGTACAATTTTAAGGAGGCTGAGGATTTAGTGAACCGGGTAATCAGTAGGTTAAGGATTTAGCATCACTTTGAAAAGCCTAGAACGTCTGCATAGTTGCTTAAATCAAGCAGTCCATGACCGCTAAAGCTAATCAATATTGTATGCCTCTCACCAGTCCTCCTAGCTTCATCAGCTATCTCCTTAACCACAGGCAGAACGTGGGCTGTCTCAGGTGCAGGTACATAACCCTCCACTTGGGCGAAGACTTGAGCCATCTTGAACACGGTTTCCTGGTCATAATCCCTACCCTCAACATAGCCTTTACTCATTAGGTACGAAAGCGTTGGCGCGACCGCGTGATACCTCAGCCCACCTGCGTATATTGGTGGTGGCACAAAGTCGGCACCTATTGTGTACATCTTTAGCTGAGGCAGAACCTTGCCTGTGTCTGGGTCGTCGTACTTATAGACCCCTTTCGTGACCTTAGGCACCTCTATAGCTCCAACCGCTATGTACCTACGCCTAACCTTACCACTCCTAAGTTCATCACCAATGAATGGGTAAAATGCACCACCCCAGTTACTACCACCGCCAACAACACCAATCATAACATCTGGATCCTCACCAATCAACTCCAGTTGCTTCTTAGCCTCAAGCCCGGCAATTGTCTTAAATAATATATCGGTGTTGATGACACTACCAACCACGTACTTACCACCATGCTTAAGCGAGTATTCAGCTGATTCAGTTATGGCAATACCTAAACTACCTGGATGATTCGGGTTCTCACTGAGTAGTTTACGACCAAAATCCGTTAAATCACTTGGGCTTGGGTGAACCTCGGCACCATACATCTCCATTAAGTATCTCCTCAATGGTTTTGCGAAGTAGCTAGCGCGAACCATGAAGATGTGGGCCTTAATCTTAAATAATGCGGCGGCAAGCGCTACCGCCGAACCCCACTGCCCAGCTCCGGTTCTCTGTGGTCACAAACCTGGCATTATCCTTGAGTGCGTAATAGACCCAGGCCAAGGCTGAGTTTATTTTGTGGCTCCCCGTGTAGGTATAGCCTTCCATCTTTAGGTAAATCTTAACCGGCGCGTTCAGGTACTCCTCAAACCTCTTAGCACGTACTAGGGGTGTTGGTCTACCAACCTGTGGGTATCTCTCAAGGACCTCCTCGGGTATTTTTATGAACCTCTCCGTGGAGAACTCAAGCCTTAACGACTCACTTAGTATTACCTGCTTAAGCACCTCAAGCCTTTTACCATTGTCTGGGTCGATTGGTGGTGGTAGTGGTTCAGGGAGGTCAGCCAAAAGTCCGCACGCTGTATGAGGATTTACACATGCGCATTCTGTGGAAAACCCATACCGCTCAGTACGGGCATTATCTACGTTAAGGTAGACGGCACAGTGCTTAGGTTCTGTAGTAGAAAGTGCTTCATAAGCCTGGTGAAGTACGGTAGGGACCCCAGGAGGCAAGCTTAATAATCGTCCCTATCTAAGTTAATGGATTGGACTTCTACCGTGTCCACCATATCACCCACTTATGGAAAAACCACCTTAAAAACTGGCTGAACATTTTGGTTTCATTAGGCCGGAAGCGCTTCCGGCTTACGGTATCGTCACTGCGATATTTCACTAAATTTTCAGCCCAATATTGGCACTAAAGATAATATTAAAATCGGTGGGAATACGGGATTTAAGCTTGGTTTTATTGTGGTTCTTGTGTCTCCTTGTCGGTCTTCACGCTAATATTACTCTCAGTAATTTTTCCATCATTGTCTTCAGTACGTGTTGTTGTGTTTATTGTGGTTATATATGCTCCTCATAAGTATTGTGTGCGTTGTTGGTGTTTCTGTGCCTCTATAATTTCAAGGACTTCAAGACTAGCCTAATATTCGGTACTGCGCCAAAGAGGTGGTTCGCGAGGACGTGGGTTCCATTAAAAACACTGAGGGTTTATGCCGATGGCTCCATGAAGGGTGATAAGGGTGCACCAGTGGTTCTTGACTTTAGGAGCAGTGTCATTAGGTTGCGCCAGGTTTGTAAAAATGAGCCTAGGTATGTTGTCGAACTTCCAATGCCCAAATGGGTCATTGAGCGGATTAAGGAAGGTGGTGACATCAAGTACGCAATGATAGGTCTCAAGAATAATGAACTCTATTTAGCCCTAGTGGCTGAGCGTGAGGTGGAGCCTTATCAACCAAGTGGTTATAGACTTGTTGTTGATGTTAATTCATGGAGGTACGGTATTGCATGGGGCTTAATACACAACGGTCAGTTGGTTTCATTTAAGCAGGAAAAGCCCAACCTCAATGAGTTGCTAACGCTTTACTACCAAGCTGTAAAGAGGGGTAGAAAGCACGGTGCCTTGATGAGGATAGGTCTCCACCACACAACACAGGGAAAAAGGCTTAGGAGACAAGCCAAGGCTAGGAGGGGCAAAATTTACAGGGTCACTAGGGATAAGGCTTATTTCCTGGCGAGTAAGCTCGTTAGAAAGGCATTGAAGTATAAGGCTTTGTTGGTTATTGATGACATGACCGAGGAGTCGAGGAGGGAGTTGCTTGAGGAGGGATTACCAAGGGATGTGATTAAGCTATTGATGAGTAACTTGAGGAGGTTTGTTCACCAACTGGAAACCCTAGCCAAATGGTACGGTGTGCCCTATGAGTTCAAGAGGCTACCAAGCACAGTATGCCCAATATGCAGACACGAACTAACCCAGGAAGATGGCAGGGTCATGGTTTGCCCGAACTGCGGATTCAAGGCGCCTAGGGATAAGGTGCCCATGCACTGGGCAATTAAGGAGGCCCGTGATTGTTCGGTCAAGGTTAGGTACCGTGCCTAGCTTCGATCTAGAGAGGGAGTATGAGTATAGGCAGGTTTTAAGCGATTTAGTGAAGGTCCTCAATTGGTGTGTAGGCTATGCCCAGAAACTCGCCTAGTTTGGTTTTGACTAGGACGTACGTATAATTAAGGCACGTACACTGATCAACAACCTCGACCTCATCATCACCAAGAATCCTCAATACACCCTCAGCCACGGACTTGCTAAACATCGTAATCAACCCATTAGTTTCTTGAATCTAAGGGCGTCATCGAGCATGTGGACGTTGTTAAACATGACGTACACGACGGAGGAGTTCAGGTTATTAACGATATCCCTGAGGTGGGCTAGGTCATCATCCGTGTACTTGTATGAGTAGTTAACCTCACCCCTACCAATACCATGCAGTCGAAGATAGGCTGTGTTTCTATCTATCAATGGATTTCGTTTGAATGGATCCACTATGTGAATGATCCCTACCTCTTCGAAGATCTTCCTTAATAACTCGGGCTTGCCATAGCTATAACCCCTTGGTTCCCAACCAAAGGATTCGTTTGCGCCTATCGTTCTGAAGAACTCAATCACATCCTTAATATTCTCCTCCGTTATTCTCATTGATGGTGGCGTTTGGAAGACGTAAAATGACGGGTTTAATGGCTTGACTGATTTGGCGAATTCATCCCAAAGCTCCAGGTTTTCCCTGGTGGGCCTCAATAAACCGTAGTTCTTGAGGTCGCCCTTCAACTCAGCCCTCTTTATTCTCCTCCAGGTTGGTGAGTCGCTGGTGTGGGTTAACCCCTGGAACACCTTAACCGTGAACCTAAAATCACCAGGCGCTTCCCTCCTAAACCCACCCATTCTTTCCGGTGTTGGTATGTCATAGAATGTCTCCTGAAGCTCCACAACCCTAAATAGGGAGTAGTACCTGGGCCTCGCTGTTGGAAACCCACACGTTCCAACAAGCACGTCCATTGAGCTTTAGGTTCTTACTCACCCATTTTAATGATTCCTTCCCTATCAACGACGTAATCCAGAACAACCTCATTACCGCACTCACACACCCTAACTGAGACAAGTCTCAACCTGGGGCCTTCACTGGTTGTTGGATACCCCTCACCTTCAAGGAATGACGTACCTGAACCAAACACGTAGGGCGACACGGTCAACCTAACCTCATCAACAAGCCCCTCCTTGATCAACTGCCAATTAAGGTGGCCACCACCCTCAACCAGCACCCTCCTCACACCCCTTTCTGTATACAATCTCTCCAGCGTCTTACCTAAGTCAACCCTCTCCTTACCCACCACCCAAACCTCAACGCCCAAACCCTTGATCTCAGCCAACTTATTGGCTGGTGCGGATTCCGTGGTAACGATTATCGTGGGCGCCTCCTTGTTCGTAATAACCCTGGCGGTTATTGGTATCCTCAATCTACCGTCAATCACAACCCTAATTGGGTTCCTATCAGCCTTAACATACCTAGGCGTTAGTGCTGGGTCGTCATTAATTATTGTGTTAGCGCCAACCATTATGGCATCCACAGACGCCCTGACCTCATGAAGCCTCTTGAGGTCGAAGGGGCAGGAAAGCCTTGAGTAGCCGATCTTGCTTGCAATCCTACCGTCAATCGACATTGCCGATACGATAATGACGTAGGGTCTCATCTACCTACTAGGTTTCATCATTGTTAGGAGTTTTAAAAATGCCATCTTGTAGTCATCAATCACAGGTATTACAATTAGGTAACCTGTGTATAACCCGTACATCACGATGGATTTAGGGGGCGCCATTAGGATGGTAGGTATCGCCAGTAAATCCTCCTCACCATCAACCACCACTAAAACCCTACGGCCGTCTCTGGCCCTATTTATGGCTTCACTGACTATCATCAGATTGTTGAGGGTTAAGGTCGATGGTTCATTCTTAATACTTATAGTCTCATCAAAACCGCCCCTCACCGCTTCCGTACCAATAACCCTCCTTGTCTTCATATCCATGAAGGCTAGGTCAGGAATCCTCCAATACCTAGTCACATTTACTGTAACCACATCGCCAATGGTTATTAGGAGGTTGTCTTCATACTCATCCCTTACCCTAATTATTGACTCAGGGGCTTCCTTAGCTATCGCCACACCAAAGGGCCAAGCCATGATAGACCTAGCCCACCTACTTGTCAGGACGTACACAGAATGGTTTTAACAGGGAGGGGAATTATAAGCATGTCATTATGCTCGCGTACATTGACTACCCAGAATGGAGGAAACTCATTGAGAGTACAGAGGAGTTGGACGCGCTTCTGTCCAGGAACATGAGGCAAGCACTATCGCTGATCGTGATGATAGGGGGCGATTATGATGACTCAATAAACAGCACATTTCTGAAGGTTTGGAATGGATTAACGGGCAATAAAGGCTTCATAGAGGATGTGCACGCCTTAAGTACACAGTATAGGAGGGGTTTAATTAAGGCTGATGAGCTAACGATAGGTATCATAAACCTACTGAACAAGAGGCGCTTCTCGCTGGTTGATTTGATAATGATGAGTAACTACATGAAATTAGTCAACGATATAAACCTCCTAGACCTGGGGCTCATGGTACTTTACGAGAATCCCGAGTCAATACTCGCTGGTGCTAGGGAACCGCCTGACATAATCCCCAATAGAATACTCAGTAGGGAGCTCGAGCTCGATCTCGAGGCGAGGTGTATGGTGGTCAAGAGGACGTTTTCCGTACACGTTTCGAGGCAGTACGACTCTAATATCTACGTTATTGATTGGTCGAATCCAGGTGTTGTGCCTTATAGTAAGTTTGCGGTGTCGAGGGTTGGGGATGTTGAGGTTTCAGACCCCGTCTTCTCCTCCTTTGTTAGGTTTAGGGTGAGGGTTGTGAGTAAGGTTATGGGTAAGGATTTCGTACTCACCTTACCAAAGCCCCTAAATATCAATGCGGACATGAATTATTGCTCAAGCAACGTATTTGTATCCTTACCGCAAAGCATGAATATGGCTGATTACCTATCATTAGTCGGTAAATTGAGGGGTTTGGGGTACAACGTGCGTATAACACCATTTACACGCGTTGATGAGCTCATAGAGGATTGCAGTGGGGGATCATTGAGTTGAGTGAAAGTTTTACTCAACACTGTTACCTGGAGTACATATGGGCCTGTAAGTAATTTATAAATCACAGTGAGGATGGGTAATTTGATGAGTAATTTCAGAAAACTTTCACTGCTAAGGACTGGTGAAGTATCAATGGCCGTGGTCATTATTAATGGTGAAAAGCACGTTCTAATTAATGACGAGACTACGGAAATAATAAAGGAAGTAAATAGATTACTAGGATTAAGACACTGCACAACTTGCGGGCGATTAGTTAGGGCTGAGGAGTTAGGCTATGTGGAGATAATAGGTAATAAGGTCGTTAGGGCAGTGTGCATGGACTGCCTAAAGCAATTACACTCGCAAATAATAGATATATTTAATAAATGTGCATAAACACCAAAGAATGACCATTATCAATTATTATAATTTATCGCCGTAAAATGATAACTACATTTCAGACTAAGCTATTATGTAGCTTAGATAAATAATATTTAATATCGATTACGTGAATTATTCCAGTTTTATTAGCAAGCTTTAACTCGATATCGCAAACACCAAAGCTAGCCTTATCAGTATCAAATCTAGGGCATACTATGCGATCAGCGAATCTACATCGTTCTAGCATATTTACAAAGTCTACGTCTGTTGTAATAAAGTGATAATTTTTATTAAGTGCAACCGCGAGAATAGCCACGTCAATGGCAAATCTTCTAATTGGTTGTTTGAAGCATTCCTCTAATATCTTGGTGATTTCTCTCGCAATCTCATAATCATCCTTACCCGCACTATATTCAATGAGGTTAAATCCATTGCTCCTTAACTTGCCAATAACTTCGAAATCAACGAAGTTATGAATTATATCGAGAAATAAAGGCATGGGAAATACCGTGGCTCCATGCAAAACCCACCTTATCGCTATTACAGGTAATTCAAGCCGCGATGTTATGTCGGTAATTACGCAGTTATTTGCCCTGCAATTATTACGTAAAAAGTCATAAACAAGTGTTGGTCTATACTCATCATTAATCCATCTTAGATATTCTTTACCTTTCGCACCCTTTTTATTCATAGACCTTTTAAGGTTTCTTGCCATCGATAAGATTGATTGAATGGATCTCGGTTTTTCGAAATATTCAAATAAATCGATAATAATACTAGTATCCAGCAGAAAATATGTAATCATTAAATTTCCCCATATCTTGTGGTTGCTATATCTTCGTGTCTTGGCTGTATGCCCTCATTTTCTAGGTACGTTACTGTCCTTGCTATGGCGCATGTGAATTTAATTAACCACCGAGTCTCTTCACCAACCTTAGACATTAATTTCTCAGCTATGTCTCTTCTGCCATAAGCTATAGCTAATGATGCCAGGTATGCGATCATGGAATTTACGGGTTTAGATACGGATATTGATCTTAGGGACTCAGCTAGTAACAGCACTGCATCCCTTAAATCCTCATTTTCCTGTCCGCAGGCAATCCTAAAAAGTTTCCTAGCCTGTTCATCATATAATTTTGCAATTATCAATATTAGAATAAGAGGATCATCAGTGTCTCCTAATACTTCTTTCAATTTCTCAGCATCGGCATCATCTATGAACATTCCGCGTTTAAGCTTTGGAATTTGCTCAATCAAGAACTCCCTGAAATCATCTATCGCACTTGTTCCGTGCCTTTTAACTAAGTATTCAATATCTAACTTAAATTCCTTAACAAGATTTTGCACATGTTCATAGTATTCATCGACGTTTAAGCTATTCTTTTTTAAATCATCTGTGAAATTCCTGATTAATTTTGTAAACTTACCGAAGTAACTATCGTATAGCTCTCCAATGCTGTTGTACAATTCTTCAAGCGTTTTATTAAGCTCGTCAATACGGGTGTTTAGAATAACTGAGACGGTCATCTTTCTACCTTAATCAAACATGAATTTAAAAACTCTTCTTTAAGTATTAAGTATTAAGTAAAGGTTAATTCTGGGTTGGGGCTTTTAATTACTTCCCGGAGGAAAACCGTGGCATAGTTACCCCTCGGGAGCCTAAATACCAAAGTTAATACATCGCCCTGAACCTTAATCTCCTTAATTATTGGCGTTACGAATAGCGGCCTATAGCCGCCCCTTATTGATAGTTCGGGCATTGACTTTAATCTAAATGCGGATGGTTCGATACCTTCCCTCTTAAGTACGCCCAGTTCAATGTCTCCTTGGGGTCCCGGTAATATCTTCGTTGACCAACCAATTAGGTGCCCAGCAGGTGCCGCCCTACCTATCCTTATTAATTCATTAACCCTATCCACCAGGGATTCAGTAACGTGAATTATATGCCTTGTTGGTAAACCATGCTCATCAAGCAATACGGCTATGTCGCCTGGTAACACGGAATTCACCGGTAAACCCTTACCAATACGCTCACTGAGCGCTAGGTTGAATAGGTATGATTGGTAAGCCTCCAGGTGTAATATGAGCAGTTCACGTGGTAGCCTTCTTAGTGCATTCACATAATCCCTAGGATTACTAGCCAAGTACCTGAGTAGGACCCTCTCGGTATAGTACCTATAACTCCTTGGTAGTAATTCAAGGGCCTTAGAGTAATTACCAGTCCTGGCAATGAATTCCCTAATCCCCCTAATCCTTGAGGGCTCTGTTGGGTACGCGTGGGTTAATATTTCATTAACCGCCGCCTCAAAATCCCCAAGCACCATGTACTTACCAACCAGGTGCGAGTTTGGTCTCTTTATACCAAACCTCTGATAACCGTAATACGTGGGCAACCCCCTAGATGTAATCTGTTCAATGGCGCACTGAACTCTCTCCATGTATTGACTATGGACGTCCCGAATCCTTATTGTGAACTCATTACCCCATATGTCGCTTGTCGTGAAGGCCCTATCCATGTTAAAGGCACCTAATACCCTCACGTTCTTGCCCAATTCCCTGGGTACATCATCAATTGAAATGCCTCTCACGGAAATAATTTGCGATGTTACGGCAACAGCATCCTTAAATCCACCAAAGCCTATGTCACGAGGGCCGACACCAAGTCTTTTACTAAGCATTAACAATAGTGTTATTGCATCAACACCCCTCTTCTCAACAATTAACCAAACCCACGGCCCTGGCTTACTTGTAATTTTTGGTAATGGCTTATTGGTGATGCTTGTGGGCACAACCTGCCCATCTAACAACACCTCCTCCACTATGAAATCCTCAAGGCTCTGTTTAACCCTACCGCCAATTCCCTCACAATCAGTAATGTAGTATAGCATCCCAACGAAATTATCAAGCCAGGACTGACTAAACCTCACAAACCTGGTTTATGCGTTTTATTGATAAAACTGTTGTTAGTCAATCATTTATTGAGATTATACTTAGCAAAATAATTCACGAACTAATGGTTATGTACGTCATAAATATGACGTGGAAACCGTATTAAATACCGACTAATGACGCTTGGTCAGTATGCAACCAATACTACTAGGAATACCAGGGCTTGAGTACCAGGGATTCATGGAATGCGAGACAAACTTCCTACTATCCCTAATGAACTCCATAGAGAGAGGCGTAACAGAGAATAGGAAACCCCAATACCCAGCTCAATCCTGGTGGTCGGTGCTAATGATGGAGCCCGTAAAAGACCCACCAAGCATAGACCCAACCCAGGCACCACTGGTCAAGTTAACCAGGGCATCCCTAATTAACATACCAATAACAGACCCAACATACGGCAAGTACAGCATAAGACTAAATCGAGAGGTTGATCCAGCCACCGAGATAAATAATGTCGTAAAAACCATAATAGCTGAGGCATCGGCAAGGCCGGTCATAGCCTCAATAAATGCACTAGACCGATTCCTGCACACGAAACCAAGCCTCAAGTGCGAAATATACAAAATGCTCGACAAAGCGCTAAAAGACCTAATACTCAG
>NZ_LCWN02000056.1:0-14994 GCF_002078205.2 Vulcanisaeta sp. EB80 | reverse complement strand
AGCCAGTGGGTTCTTGGCAAGACCTATGGCTGCGGTTACGAAGGGTCCAAATACGTTGATTCCATAGAAGAGTACGTCAATGGCAAACCAGGATATTGCCGTGCCCAATATTGCAGCTATGTACTTGGTTAATGTAGTATTGCCATTAGCATTAACTTCCGTGTCCACATTAACCTCGGTTTTCAAAACATCCTTCATCGCCTTCTTAACACCCTCAATATTCCTCCTAACGAAGTACTCAAACCTAGGTGTTTCATGAACCCTACGCCTAAAGTAAATGACTAGAGCTGGGAATATTGCACCGGCGCCAAGTATGATTCTCCAGGCAAGGTCTGGGTTTACGTTTAGGTGTAGGAGGGATAACCCTAATATGGCTGCGGTTGCAATACCCCAACCCTGCATTGAGAAAACTCCGGCCACAAATAAGCCGCGGCTTTTTACGGGTGAGTACTCACTCATTATCGTTGCACTGATTGGGTAATCACCACCAACGCCGAGGCCAAGTATGAACCTGGTTATCCAAAGCATTGTTGGGTTTATTGAGAAGGCAGATATCACAGCTCCAGCCGTCAATAGGGCTGCCTCCACGCCATAGATGTACTTACGGCCAAAGATGTCGCCTATCCTGCCGAATATGAAGGGCCCTATAGTTGCACCAAACAGTGCTGCCGAAGCTATTAGACTTATTTCCGCGGATGTCAATGACCAAACCTGCTTAAGGAAGACTAGGGCTATTGATATTGCAAATAGGTCATATGCATCAGCGAAGAAACCCGCGCCAGATATTAGGAGCAGCTTTATGTGTGCCTTTCTTGGTTTTGCCCAGTCAATTGGTTCGAATGGTGTTTTGCTCGACATCATGTCTCGTGTAGCCAAAGCCTTAATAGGGCTTTTGTTAGTAAAGTACAGACCATATATATCAATATTTATGTATATATACTCAACAAAATCCTCACAACCAATATTCAACATTACCTAATTATTTTATTAATAAAACGCGGTGATCCTGCATCAATCATGGGTGGGGACATAAGCTTTATTAACACTCAAGGTATTGCATGAGATCGATGCCTGCCATAGACCTAACACAGGTTGATTTAAAGTCATTAACGCCGGACCAGGTGGATTGGAGGAAATTCGTATTACCAACGGACCATCCAATGAGGATCATTAGGATTGAGAAGGTTGTGGTTAACATAGGTGTTGGGCAGAGCGGTGAACCCCTGGAAAGGGCTGCCAAGGTTCTCGAGGAATTAACACAGCAAAAGCCAAGCTATAGGTTGGCTAAGAGGTCAATTAAGGATTGGAATATCAGGAGGGGCGAACCCATAGGTGTTGCCGTGACACTAAGGAGGAATAAGGCTGTCTGGTTCCTGCTCAAAGCCCTCGCCACTGTTGACTTCACACTTAGGGAGGGCGCATTTGATGATTGGGGCAACGTGGCCTTTGGAATTAGGGAGCACATAATGATACCAGGTACTAAGTACGATCCGGCGGTTGGTGTTTGGGGTATGAATGTGGTTACGGTATTAGCAAGACCTGGACTTAGGGTTATGTATAGGAGGAGGGCTAGGCACGATGTTGGCAGGAAACAGAGGGTTACGAAGGCTGAGGCAATGAAATTCTTCCAGGAAGTACTTGGCGTAAAAATAATTAAGGCAACCCAATGAGGCGCTCCGCAATATTTATAGGGGTATAATCCTGGTTTGTCATTAATATGAGTGAGTGCGTGGTTGGTGATGGTGTAGACCTTATTGATTTGGCTAGCAAGTTTGGAACGCCGTTACTAGTTTATGATTTAGGTAAGATCGAGAAGAATTATAGGGCAATTAAGGAAGCCCTGGGCGCAAAGGTTCTCTACTCCATAAAGGCTAATTCAAACATAGCCATACTCACGTTCCTAAGAAAGCTAGGCTCTGGCGCTGATGTGGCATCGCCTGGCGAAATCTTCCTCGCATTAAAGTCCGGGTTTAAGCCAAGCGATGTCCTATACACGGGTGCCTACTTATCTAATGATGATATTAAGTACGGCATTGATGCTGGCGTAACCCTCAACTTCGACTCTAGGAGAACCTTCGAGAGGGCTCTATCCCTTGGTTATAAACCTGAACTTGTGTTTTTCAGGATCGACCTAGGTTATGGAGTTGGTTTTCACCCAGGCGTTACCTTAGCAGGTGAGGAGAGTAAATTTGGGATGCTTCTAAATGATGCCGTAGAAGCCTACCGACTAGCAAAGCAGGTGGGTGTTACGGAGTTTGGTATTCACGCCATGATGGGGAGCAACGTGCTAGATCCAGGTTATTTCCTTAAAATTGCGGAATTGCTCAGGAACGCCGCCAACTTCATTGAAAGCGAGGTTGGTATTAATATTAGGTATTTTGACATGGGTGGTGGTTTTGGGATACCGTATAAGCCAGGCGAGAAACCCCTAGACTTAAATGCCCTGATAAACCTAAGGAATTTCTTTCATGGAGAACTCTGGATCGAACCCGGTAGATTTATTGTTGGTGATGCTGGTTACCTACTAACGAAGGTTACCGAGGTCAAGAGAAAGGGCAATAAGACGTACGTCGGTGTTGATGTCGGCATGAACGTGTTATTGAGGCCCATGCTCTATGGCGCATACCATGAAATAATCAAATGCGGTGATGGTGATGATGAGGTCGTAACCGTGGATATCGTTGGACCAATATGTGAGAACACCGATAAAATAGCAGTTAATAGGGCAATGCCCAAGATTAAGGAGGGCGATGTCTTAGTGATACTAAATGCTGGAGCCTACGTATACTCAATGAGCAGTAACTACAACGGCAGGCTAAGGCCTGCTGAGGTTATTGTCTATAAGAATGACTATGCCATTAGTAGGTTTAGGGAGGATTTCGATGTATTAATTAGGGGGCAGGTAATTCCAACGTTTATTTAGACTTATTGACTACTATTTAAATGTAAGCTGCGTCTTGTTTAAATATGACCCTCTACACACAGCATTGTGCCTACGTGGGATGAAATAATAAAAAGCGTAGGCCAAATCACGAGCATTAGGGACTTATTCCTCAAGGCTAGGGCTGCTAATTTAAATGTTGTTGATATCATGAATGATTACCTACGTTCCGAACCACTACTTAACTTCATAGGGCTTGAATTCGTGGAGCTTGGCGACGGTTTTGTAAAGGCTAGGTTCCCGTACAAACGTGAAATACTCAGGCGTGGTGGGATGGTTCATGGCGGCGTCATCATGACCGTAATAGACACGGTATTGGGCACGGCCGTCATGACCGTGAATGATGGCATTGACCAATACACCACAGAGCTTAAAGTGCACTTCCTAGAACCATTAATCAATGGTCCATTCACGGTTGAGGGTAGAGTAATCAGGGCTGGTAGACATTTAGCTGTTGCCGAGGCCCACGTGTACGACGTCAACAATAAACTGTGCGCATTGGGTGTGGGCACGTGGTTCATGGTTAAGAAGTAACCAGGTCTAGGGCGGCCTTTATCACCGGTACCCTACTTTTAACGGCATCAATACCTACCCGGACCTCATGAAAACCATTAACGTGAAGGAAATACGCAGCATCCCAAGCCCTAAACACGATATCACCCAACTTCTGTGCAGCACTATCAAGTAACACCACACTCCACCTACCTCTCTCAAGTGCCTCAGTAGCTTCGGACAGGCCCCTCCTAATCGCCAACGCCTTTATCGTCTCTTCAACAGCCTTATATAACTTCTCGCTAGCTTGAATTACATCACCTTTGTTTAGGTTCTCAATACCTTCATTGTACATCCTAAGTGCCAACTCCTCATGAGCCTTGGACACATCGTTTAGATCTAGCTTTAACTCCATTGAGAGAATATCGACTATGAAGGACTCATCAAGCCCCCTCTTAATCAATTCCTGAACCAACACCTTCGGTAACTCAATGGACACACCTATTAATTAGGTGGTTCACCTTATATCCCTTTAGTATGGTTAGGGTTCTCGACCTAACGAGACTTTATCCAGGTGGTGTGGCAACCAGGTTATTACTTGACCTTGGTTTTGAGGTTATTAAGGTTGAGGATATAGAGGTCGGTGATTACCTTAGAGAAATATCGCCACTCCTCTTTGAGTGGCTGAACGCAGGGAAGAGGAGCATAGCAATAAACCTAAAGAGTGATAGGGGTAGGGAGTTATTTTATGAGTTGGTTAGGAGGAGTGACGTTGTCGTTGAGGGCTTCAGGCCGGGCGTGGCTGCCAGATTGGGAATTGACTATGAAGCCCTGAGGAGAATAAACAATAGGATTGTTTACTGTTCAATAAATGGTTATGGAAGCAACGGACCATACAACCAACTACCAAACCACGACATAAACTGCGCGGGTGTATCAGGATTGCTCGATCCAGGGCTTTACGGCGATAACGTCCCAAAGCCGTTGACTGTGCAGGTTGCTGATGTAGGCTCGGCACTACTCTGCGTAATCGGAATCCTGGGATTGTTGATTAGGGGATTGGGAGGTTATGTGGAGGTATCAATGATGGAGGCAGCGATGCTATTCAACACGCTGAACATGGCCATGGTCTACGAGGGCTCCGAACCAACACTGACCGGGAAGTACCCATTCTACAACATATACAAATGCAGAGACGGCTATATAAGCATTGGGGCAATAGAGGACAAGTTCTGGATGAACCTATGCAAGGCACTCAAGCGGGAAGACCTAATAAGCAGGAAACTCGACAAAAACACCACCAACGAATTAGCAGCAGAATTCGGTAAATACAGCGTCAAAGAAATCCTAAAACTACTATGGAACAATGACGTACCAGCGGCCCCAATAAATAAGATAGACGAGCTAGATAAAGACCCCCAATTAACGGCTAGAGGCTTCGTCAAGGGTAAATTTCTAACCCCACTCATAATCAATGGCACGAGACCAGCAAGCAACGGTAAGGCGCCTAGGAAGGGCGAACACACAATAGAAATACTCAGGGAACTGGGTCTAGGGGATGATGAAATATCGCAATTAATAAAGACCAATATCATATCAACACAATGAAGCATCCCACCTAACGCCCAATGACACGCACCATGGACATACCGACGCTTAAAAATAAGTATTTAAATTAGTTTAGCCCTCTTATTATGGCATAATGAGCAACCTCAAGAATGAGCTATTGAGACTGCTTAGGGAGGATGAGAGCTTCAGAATGGAGGTACTGAGGATACTAGGAATCATGGACATAAACGTGGCACTAAGCCAACTAACAGACTCGGTGAACAAACTAACTAAGTCAATTGAGGATCTTAGGGAGGAAATACGAAAGCTATGGGAGGAGAATCATAGGATGTGGGAAGAAATGCAAAAAATGAGAGAGGACATTCGTGAACTACGGGAAGAAAATCACAAGATATGGGAGGAGATACGTAAATTGCGTGAGGAGAATCAAAAAATATGGGAGGAGATGGGCAAGTTAAGGGAAGAGGATCAGAAAATATGGGAAGAAATACATAAGCTACGGGAAGAAAATCAAAAAATATGGGAGGAAATAAAGAAATTGAGGGAGGATGTCAATAAGCTATGGGAGGAAAATCACAAGATATGGGAGGAGATACGTAAAATATGGGAAGAAATACATGGACTAAGAAAGAGCCATGAAGACCTAACAAGGATAGTTAAAGGCGTATTAAAGGACCTAGGCGGCTTATCAAGAACCGTGGGCAAGCTTGTAGAACAGAACATAAGGCATTACCTACCAGCCTGGATAAGGGAAACATACGGCATAACCGTGGATAGGGTGAGGAGATTGAAGGTGAACAACATAGCCGAATTTGACGGCTACGTAGAGACTGAAGACAAGGTACTACTAATGGAGATAAAGACGACACTGAGGACGAGGGACATAAAGGACATGGCCGAGAAAATCGAGAAGTATAGGGCACAGGCACCAAGCGGTAAAACGATAATACCAATGATAATATACACGATTGAGGGGGAGGGGCCTGAGAAACTAATCAACACGGCAAAACTACACGGTATAATGTTGATTAAGCATTATGGTGAGTACGAGTTCGAACTAATTAACCAATAATCTTACCTTTTCTACCGTTTAGGGAATATTGACAATAACGGTCAAGTCTCGCCCCCCAGGGCGGGGAAAAGGTCGGCTCCTATGATTTATATACGGCCTAAATACCTGCATCGAGACTAAAACCACAGGTATAACCCTACCTTATTTCAACACTGCTTCATCACTGACGTGGGTAGTACTTAAAAAATGGATCCTTAGTAAGGAGCCGTATGTTAATGAATAGTATACAGCCACAAATGTATTACCAAGGTCAAATACGTGAAGTCCCATCAATAAAGGAGTTCCTGGTTGGTGATAGTCATGATCATTCATAGCGACCCAATACTAATAGCCTCATTGGCTATACCCTTAATTGCCGCAATAATAGCCTCATTCACAGGCAAAAGGGTTTCGGCCACACTGGCCTCAGCCTCATTCTTACCAATCATCGCCTACTCCCTATACAACATAGCCATAGGCGCCGACTACCTGGTACCCCTAGGCGCACTACCCAGGCCCATAGGCACGATCTACCTAATAAATGACGGCTTAAGCAATGCCTTCGGGTTCGCAATAGCGCTGATATCCCTAACAATCTCGATAGTCTCCGTACCTTACATGGAACATAGGTTCAAGGTTCTCGGTTTACCTGAACAATTCAACATATACTTCCTCCTATTCACACTATGTGGAATATCCATGCTGTGGATTGTTTATGCCTACAACCTAATACTCATGTACATCGGGATAGAAGTCTCCCTAATAGCCTCATTCCTACTTATATACTTCTACGGCTACGACGGCTTCGGAAAAACAAGACAATGGATCGGAACACTATACTTCATATACACCCACATAGCCAGCGTACTATTCCTAGTCGGCGCAATCGTACTGGCACTATACGCAAACACCATGGACCTATACACCATAAAGTACATACCACCACTAGCCTGGGCACTAATGCTAATAGGGATGTTAATCAAATTACCCAGCTTCGGACCGCACGTATGGCTACCCTGGGCGCACGGCATGCACCCCACGCCTGTAGCAGCCCTGATAATATCGGTTGTTGGCTTGTCAGCCTACATACTCGCGAGGCTTTATTTAGTATCGCCGTACTTCATAGTGGATTATAGAATCCCAATACTGGCTTATGCAATCATTGGCGGTGTCTTGACGGGTCTCGGTGTCTTTAGGCATAGGTATCATTATAAGTGGTTGCTTGCGTACTCGACCGTTGCGAACATGGCATATCTACTGGCTGGTCTAGCCGTGGGTCCTTACGGTATTGTTGGATTGACACTGCATTTCATTGCGCACCAGTTTGGTAAGGCGGTTCTGTTCATGACCGCTGGTGCGATTATTGCTTATTATGAGGTTACAGATATTGATGAGATGGGTGGTCTTCAGACCTATATTCCGTCGGTTGGTGCAGCTGCGTTGTTGGGTTGGATGAGCCTTTCTGGCATTTTCACGGTGGCTCTGCTCGGTGAGTTCTACATATTCCTGGGCCTCATTGATACCCTGGGCTTTAGTTTAAACACCCTTTGGGCATTTGTTGGGTTGGCATTCATGTTCATACTGACTGGTTACTACGGCTTTTGGGCACTTAAGGAGGTGTTCTATGGACAGCCGCGTAGGCAGTATGAGAAGGTGAAGGTTGACCCCAGGTTCGTGGTGCCCCTATACGTGTTGGGCCTAGCCGCCGTTATACTACTGTTCCCACCTGCATCAACATCATTAATAAGTTCGGTATTGAAGGCTATAGGTACGGTGATGGGGCATGTATGAGCAGTTACTACCAACACTTATGGGATTAATGACGGTATTGCCGGTGCTCTTCGCATCGCCGATAGCCGTTTATTGGCTTTTCGTGCAAGATCCGCGTAGGGCTAGACCTTTGGCTTACCTCGCGGTTGCTGGTTTGGGTATAGCGGCTTTATCCTCAACGTACATAGCCATGTCATTCCCGATGAAGCCCATCGTTTATTCAGCCCCATGGATTGTGATACCTAGTGTTGATGGTGTTCCTGGATTTACGATTGAGGTCTCGTTCATAGTTGATTTCCTGAGTAGGTACATGGGGTTGCTAACGGCTTGGTTAGCCTTCATAATAGGTGTTTACAGCCTTGATTACCTGGCTGAGGATTATAGGTTGGGTTGGTTCTGGTTCTTCTACAACCTCTTCGCAGCCTCAATGCTGTTAACCGTCTACTCCAATGACTTATTACTCATGTTCATAGGATGGGAGGGTCTTGGGTTTAGCTCCTGGGCTCTGATAGGGCATTGGTATAAGGATGATGATGAGTTATCCTACGTGGGTAGGTTTGGCGAGAGGTTAATACTCAATAAGCCCGCCTGGACAACACCATCTTACGCAGCCTACAGGGCGATAGCCACCATTAGGTTTGGCGATATACCAATGCTTGGGTCTATAGCAGCCATAGCTGTGCTTGGCGCGTTAGGAGGAAACACAACACCCCTTGAGTTCACGTCGATTAATTGGGCGTATATAATATCGAAGATTGGTGTCGGTGGCACCGTGGTTCTCCTATTGGCATTCATGCTAGGGCCTTACACGAAGAGCGCCCAGGTACCTTTCAATGATTGGTTGCTCACAGCAATGACGGGCCCGACTTCTGTTTCGGCGTTGCTTCACTCGGCTACGATGGTTGCCGCGGGTGTTTACATATTCATGAGGTTGACGGAGTCGTTGTACTCGGCTGGTGTTTTGAGTAGTGCTGGGGTTGAGATTGTGTATTTAGTGACTGTGTATATTGGACTGTTGACCGCGTTGTTGGGTGCTTTGTTTGCCATGATGATTGATGAGAGGAAGGTCATCCTGGCTGGCTCCACGATGTCATCTCTAGGCTTTATGATGGGTGTGACGGCGTTAACACCGTTTATACCGTTTAATTTGCAAACCGTTACTGTGGGTATGTACGTTGTGCCACTCGCAGTTCTGGTCGCATTCTCGTACTTAATAATCCACGCCCTGGCGAAGGCAACCCTATTCCTAGTGAGTGGTCACCTAATACATGAAACCCACACCAGGTTTAACATGGGTGATTGGGAGTTTGGTAAGAGAATGAAGGCTGCGTTCTACGCAGCCCTTGCAGCGGCAATATCGTTAGGCGGTGTGCCCCCATTGGCTGGTTATTGGGTTCACGCAGCTATGGATGAGACGGCTACGGAAGCCGTCACCGTCGTTGGTTATGGCGCATACATACTAATGCTTCTAGCGAGCCTGGCCTATGTGGCTTTCCTATCCAGGTTTGTGTCCCTCAACTTCATAAAGGGTGAGAAACCACATACCCATGAGGAGCATGGTAGGTACCCACTTATGGTCGCTGCATACGTGATCACGGGTACGGCAGCCTTGGCTGCGTTAGCTGTACCATTCACGTTGGTGCCCAGTGTGTTTCTTAGTGCTGGTGTTGACCCTGTTGCTGTCGCCATTGGTGTTGTGCTCTGGGTGATATTCGTGGTGGCCCTTTTGAAGCCTAGGGTCGGTAATCTAGGGTTAATAACCAGGATTTTTGAAAGGAGGTATTACATACAGGCATTTATGGATGTCGTTCTCTCGGGTTTTGGGTACGTACTTACGGTGGTGGCGTTCTACATATACAAGGGCTTCGACATACTCTTTGATTTCGTAATACCTGATGCCTTCACAGCCTTGTCGAGGTACATAAGGTCCATACAGAGGGGTTATTTGAGGACATATCTTGAGATGCTGCTTGTTACGCTGGCTGTCGCGATATTGATAATATTAATAATAATAGCCCTGTTATAATTTTACGACTCAGCCCATCCTTACTTCTTCAAAACTTGCTTTAGATACTCACTCTTAACGTGAAGTATTAGGTCAGGTAGGTTAATGCCCATTGGGCATACTTCCTTACAATTCCCCGAGTGCGTGCAGAGCATTGCGGCTGGTCCTGCCTCCATGATACCCCTAGTCACCGCAGTCCATGGAATACCCATCGGTCCTGTGTAGGGTGGTTTACCGAACCTCGGTCCAACAGCCCAATACGTTGGGCAGTGCATGCTGCATCTACCGCACCTTATGCATAGTAGGATTTCCCAGAGTACTGGGTCCTTTGCCGCCCTCTTCCTGCCGTTGTCTATGAGTACCATGTGGAACTCCCTGGGTCCTTGGGCTGGTGATACTCTGTACATCTCGACATCAGCCGTACTGCTTGGGCCTGCCGTTAAGTTTACATAAGTTGGTGGGTATAGCCCGGCGTAGGCTGCCTGTATAAGGGTTTCGATCATTGCGTGGTAGAGCGTGGGCACGATCTTCTCAATACCGTCATAAACTATGTGGACTGAGGGTACGACACTGGTCATTCTTATGTTTCCCTCATTCTCCACGAGCAATACGGCGCCTATGTCGGCTGCTATGGCGTTGGCGCCCGTGATGCCGATATTCGCCTTTAGGAATTTGTCCCTTAGGAATTCCCTGGCCCTTTGGGCTATGGCGACTGGGTCTGGTGGGACGTCAATGCCCAGTCTCTCCTTCATTACCTGTGCGATCCTCTCCTTGGTCATGTGTAGGGCTGGTGCAAGTATGTGGCTTGGCTCCTCATTAGCGACTTGAATCAGGAACTCACCAAGGTCTGTTTCCCAAACCTCATTACCTAAGCCCTGGAGGTAAGGCCTCAACCCTGTTTCTGTGGCTACGTTGTTCTTGCTCATGACTATGATTTTGCCGCTCCCGACTATTTTACCCACGATTTCCCTAGCCTCCTCGGGCTTCTCTGCAAGGTAGAACCTACCTCCAATTCTCTCCACGGATTTCTTGGTTAGATCTATGTAGTAGTCGAAATTCCTTATGACCTCTTCCTTGGCCTTCCTGAGTTCCTTAGCGAGGTCAGTTAGGTACGGGTGTCTCTTGAGTATTTCGTAGACAGCGGGTATGTTTGATGACTTAGCTCTCTCTATGGCTATGTTCCAATTTGGCGGTGGTAAAACCTCCATCAACCTCACTAAACCTAATCCTAATTTAAATATAGAACCTAACGCTTACCATACTTGACCATACCTTCTATGCCAAAGCCTCATAACATCATCCTCAATAAAACCGGAGATCTCACCAATAGTCTTGCCATCCTTCGTGAGTTCTACAGCCGGCTCTCCCTCCACGACCTCGCCAATTATCGAGTAATTAATACCTGCTCTCTCAAGTCTCTCCTGAGCCGTCGCTATCGCCTCCCTAGGTATTACTGCAATGAGCATGCCGGAGCTTAGGGATTTGAGCGGGTCTAAACCCAGTGTGTTGAATACGGTCCTTGTCTCGGGCAGTATTGGCACATTATCGACATTGACCCTCAACCTAACCCCGCTTGCCTCAGCAACCTCCAGGAGCCCCTGTAATAAACCGCCCTCTGTTGGGTCGTGCATCGCATCGGCTAGGTCCGCTATCTCAAGTGCCTCCTTAACAACACTGACGTACTTAATGAAACCCTTAGCCCTATCAATAATCTCCCTCGGCACGCCCCTGCTGATTAATAAATCCCCGAAGTCGCTTGCGAGTATTGCCGTACCCTCCATTGCTACGTACTTCGTAACAAGCACCAAATCTCCAACCCTCGCCCCTGACGTGGTTACGTAGCGTTCACCAACACCAACCGCTGTCGTTGATGCAATGATCCTATCAATTCCAGGCGCATACTCGGTATGCCCACCGATTAGTGAAGCTCTTAGTTCAATAAGTGCCCTATTCGCATCACCCATTATTTGCCTAACACCATCCTCATCAATATTACTTGGCAGTAATAAGGTGAGTAGGAACCATCTGGGCTTTATGCCTCTGACGGCTATGTCGTTAGCAACTATGTTTATTGCCAACCACCCGATGTTCTCTATGGCGCCTGTTATTGGGTCCGTGTGCATGGCTAGGTATTTATCACCAACCCTTACTATGGCTGCATCCTCGCCAACTCTGGGGCCAATGATGATATCAGCATCCTTAACACCAAGGTTCGCGAATACCACCCTCCTTAATAGATCATTACTTAACTTAACCATAGATTGGCACCCAGTGCTCAGGGTTGAGCATTTATTTAATGTATTTTTAAGTAACCATCAATTATGACAAGTATGGCTTAAAAATGAGGGCATTGGTATGTCTTGGTTTTAATCATGGTGTCTGCACGTGATGTTTATGAGAGGGCGTTGGAGGCGTTGAGGGTAATAAGGGATGCGCAATCAAGGGGTTTAATACATAGAACTCCCTTATTGAGGTCTGAAACCTTGAGCGTCATTTCCAACGCCAATGTATGGCTTAAGCTCGAATCTTTACAGAAGACTGGGTCCTTCAAGGTGAGGGGTGCGTATTTCGCTATAAATAATGCTGTTCGTGATATGAAGGTAAACCACGTGGTCACGGCATCCGCAGGGAACCACGCACAGGGCGTTGCCTATTCGGCTAGCCTGCTTGGTATTAAGGCTACTGTTGTGATGCCACAGTACACGCCGTGGATAAAGATAGCGAGGACAAGAAGGTATGGGGCTGATGTGGTGCTTCATGGCGAGTCTTACACGGAGGCTGAGGAGTACGCCACGGGGCTCGCTAAGGAGCTAGGTGCCTATTATGTCCATGCATACAATGATCTTGATGTGATCGCAGGGCAAGGGACGATTGGTTTGGAGGTGCTCGAGGACCTTAAGGATATTGATTATGTGGTCGTGCCTGTGGGCGGTGGTGGATTAATATCGGGGATCGCCTCGGTTATAAAGACCGTCAGCCCCAGAACCAAGGTAATAGGTGTACAAAGCGAGGGCGCACCTGGTGCTTACCTGAGCCTTAAGAGCGGGCGCATAATTACTGCGGAGAGGGTTGATACGATAGCGGATGGCATTGCTGTTAAGAGGATTGGTGATTTAACGTTTAAATTAATGAGCGAGTTGCTTGATGATATAGTTCTCGTGAATGACCTGGAGATCGCGAAGGCCATACTCATGATCGCAGAGAGTGTTAAAGTCATAGCCGAAGGCGCCGGTGCCGCTGCAGTTGCTGCATTAATTAGCGGTAAGGTTAGGGTGAGTGGTAATGTTGTGGCTATCGTCAGTGGTGGTAATATAGATATGAACCTGCTATTCAGGGTCATTAGTAAAGCCCTCGCTATTGAAGGTAGGATTATCAAGATAAGCGGATTATTACCAGATAGACCTGGTATGTTGGGTAGGGTAACGACAGTACTTGGCGAGTTGGGTGTGAATATACTGGATGTCCTTCACGAGAGATACGACCCAACAATAACACCTGGTTATGCCGAGGTATCATTCATAGTGGAGTTACCACCTGAGGAGGGAGCTTTAGATAAGGTCATGAGGAAACTTGGGGAGTTGGGGTTCAACTTTAGGGTTGAGAAACCATAATACTTTTAAGGAGGTCCTCGTTTAAAACGTTCGTGACAAAGGCGGTAATATTCACTGAAAAAGCCCCGAAACCAATAGGGCCGTACTCACAGGCTGTTAGGGTTGGTGATATGGTCTTTGTAAGCGGGCAGATACCCATTGACCCAGCAACAGGCAAGCTTGTTGAGGGTGGTATTAGGGAACAGACACGTAGGGTACTTGAGAACATAAAAGCCATTCTAGAAAGTGCGGGTTTGTCGTTAAGTAACGTGACCTGGGTTTTCGTGGCTTTGAAGGACCTTAGTAAATTCTCGGAGTTCAATGAGGTGTACTCGGAGTACTTCAGGGAGTCCCCTCCGGCTAGGATTACCGTTGAGGTTAGTAATTTGCCGGGTGGTGCATTGATTGAGATATCCGTAATCGCGGTTAAGGGATGATTCGCCCATGAATTCATAAAAAAGAGGTTTATATTGCATAGTTGCTTATTCTAACTGTATCGTGGTTAGCCATGCTTAGATTCGGCAGGAGCTACATCACAGTGTCCGAGATAGCACAACAATTCTTCTGCGAGTATAAGCTTCACATGGCAATCATTGAGGGTAAGGTCGAAACACCATCGATGGAGGTCGGCATCGTAATTCACGATGAGGTGTTTAAGGGCAAGAGTGTTGATGCAACGGAATTCCTAAATATCGTTAGGAACAACCCTGTGGTGATAGCCACATTACCACTGGTGGTGGGTATTGGCGATGTGGTGATCGTGGGCATACCCGATGCCGTACTCTTCATAAATGGCATTGCAAAGGCGGTTATTGAGTTGAAGACTAGTAATAAGTGGTTGGACAGGGTTTTCGAGAACGAGAACGTACAGGCACAATTGTACGCATACCTAATTAATAAGCTGGGCCTCGGTAGAGATCCCCTTATCGTAATAATAAAGTCCAAGAGGGATCCTGGTGTTGTGCCGAGTTTACGGAAGAGCATCTACTCGGCGGTTGTTGATTATGTGAACAGTGCCGTTGAGTTACCTGCCAAGGTTAGGTTTAGGGATTTCACAATGTACATTGATGGTTTTGATAGGTCAATAGAGGCACGATTAAGGTGGGCTCTCGATTACTGGCTAATGCGGAGAGATGTGCAGGCAATGCCGTCGCCGGGTAAATGCTCGGTATGTGAGTATAGGGGTAATTGTCCCTTTAAGGCGTTGGGGTAATTACTCCTCGGTCACCTCATTGTACCTCTGCACCCGTTTTAGGTTCATCCTCCTCAGCACAGCCATGACTTGGTCTATGTACTTATTAACCGCATCCTCATTGAGACCCCTATCTCTGATCACGGTTTCCATCACCTTGGCATAGTTCTTATACTCCTCATTAAGTTTCTTCCAGGGAATGCCCTTGAGGGATTCCATTAGCTCCTTATTTATTGGCAGTAGTCCCTTGATCATCAGGAATGTTATTATTGGGTAGCCAATGTACCCCCTATGGACTGTGCCATTGTCGGTACTATCCACCTCACGCCTAGATACATCCAGGTATACCCTGTATGTCCTGGTCCCATCCGATGATCTTACGAT
>NZ_LCWN02000055.1:0-15033 GCF_002078205.2 Vulcanisaeta sp. EB80 | reverse complement strand
AAAAATTAAGCACCTACGTATATCTCCATGCTTAGGTTCCTAGTTACTTCGACGGCTTTTTCGCCTACGTATGGCAAGATAATGATATGTGATAAAAACTCCATAAAACTCCCATAAAACTTAATGTTATGAGCTTTAATCCTACGAGACCAGTCTCTTCTAATGGATGGCAAGGATCCTATATAAGGTAGCGCCTTTTCTCCAGGATCATCAGATAAAATATTCATCTCAGATAAAGAGGTATAAAGAACATTAAAGCTCTGATCTCTACGTTTAAAATTAAATTAATACAATTTTAGCAATAATACAGAATAGAAACGACAAAGAGAAGGAAAACCTTATAAAGAAGCAGTAATTAGTAAGAATTGGGTGATAGAACGTACCGTCCCATGGGTCATTGACAAAAGCAGGCAAGGTGAGGAGTCAGACGCCTAGGATTCCTGCTAAGCCTAGGAGGAATTTGGTTCCTAGGTTGAGGAATAGTCGTAATTATAGGCGTTTGTTGTATAGGCTTGGTCAGGGTCAGCAGGTTTCGTAGTTTTGTTTTAAATTGTTTCTTTTTGTTTGTGGTTTTTTGTGGTGGTGTTTTTCTGGGTGTGTGGTGGTTTGGGTTGGTTGTGATGGGTGGGTGGTTCAATACGTGTCTTATACGGTCTTTGGATCGTGTGTCTCGATTATCAAGTGATGCTCTTTGCTTAATCCGTTCTTGACTGTTTGTTTGTGTGATTAAAAAGGTTCTTAAGTGCTTTTGTACTTATGTTCTTTGGTGGTTAGGTGGTGGGTGGTGGGAGGGATGTTGAGGTTATTAAGGTTGAGTTGCCCAGGGATTTGGCTGAGAGGTTTCGTAGGTACGTTGCCGTGAAGTATGGGCTTAGGAGGGGTTCGTTGTCAAGGGCCATTGCTGATTTAATAGCCAGGGAACTGGCGTTGCATGGGGGGGTTGGTGGTATTGACGCCATTGTGGGCCTCGGCCTTCAGTCTGACTATCAATGGGGCGGTGAAGACATAATTGAGGCCCTGAGGAGGAGGGCCCATGTACCTGGTTGATGCTAATGTATTCCTGGAGGTGCTTTACAGGAGGGATAGGTGGGCCGAGTGCTATGAGTTTCTTAACAGGGTTAAGAGGGGCGATATTAGGGCATATGTGCTCCACTTCACAATACACGCTGTCTCCGCAATTCTCGGTAAGCCGGACTTGGTGAGTAAGTACTTGTCTGAGTTAAGTACTTGGCGTGGGCTCGTAATAATCGATTCACCGATCGATGAGGAGGTTATGGCATCTGAATTGGCGTCTAGGGTGGGTCTTGACTTCGATGATGGGCTTCATTATTACTACGCTAAGAAGATGGGGCTTAGATTGGTATCATTCGATAAGGACTTTGACAAGACAGGTATTGAGAGGCTGGAACCTCACGATGTACTACGAACATCGTGAGGCCTTAATGCTGAATGGTAACTGCATCATTAACTTGGTTTAACCTCATGTGTATATGCGTATGGTATTTACATAATGGCGTGTAGCGTGGCCTGTTGAGAAATAAGTCGTTGAGTAATGATCAATAAGGCAGAACTTAAGGATTTTTAGGTTCTCTTTTGATAGTAATGTTGCATGGTCTATTGTCGTGAGCGCAATATATATATTAGATAAAATAACTAATATTGTATGAAGTCCAGGAGATTAGATAACAAGGAGTTGGCGGAGGCTTTGGCGGCAATCGCGGTGGTGCTACCTTTTGAGTTTGCAGCGCCAGCAATCGCCTTGGCTGTTGGTACGATAGGTGTTGGCGATATAATAGCAGCAGCGACCTTTGCTTCTGGTCTTACGCAGGGGCTTGGATTTTGGAGTTACGTAGGGGGTTGTGGTTACACGTTTTACTCAACAGCTGTACAGGCTTGGCATGAGGGTTTGGCCGCGCTTAACAATGAACCATTTATAATGTGTGCTGGTGTTACTACAATCATTCTTTAATACGTGGTAAGTAATGTCAACTCTTCGGTTAAAATCGAAGATCTATAATTTATTTCTTGGCATTTTAATAGCTGTATTAACAATTCTCGGTGAAATTTACTTATCTAAAACCCTCAGTGGCATAAAACTCCCACTCCTCGTAAACTTTGTCATAGGCACCGCAGTAGGTGCTCTATTTGGTGCATATCTTATTCGTGGGGCATATCATAGAGTGTTTAGTTCGGTTAAGGATGTGTCGTTGAGGCGTGTGGTAATTAATGTTATTACATTACTTGTTATATTACTTAGCATTGAATTGATGGTCTTAATATACATATGCCTTATTTACTTATTTAAGTTCTCGCTGGGTTATTTCGTGGGTTTTGTCGTTGTTTATTTCGTGTTGTTGATGTTGTTGAATGATGCCTTGATTTACATGTATGTTAGGGGCTTGGGTGTTCGTGATGGTAGGCTTATCCTAATTCGGTTGGTTAGTAATGATAAGTATAATGGCTTTACCATAAACATGCTTTATCATGACCTGGTTATTGCCATGTACCCTGAGGGGTTCGATAAATGCGCGGTTGATGTTGTTGATATTCATGAGGGTTATCACGCGAGGCATAAGCACACCCTGGTCCTTAATGCCATCTTATTCATTGGGTTGTCGATGCTTGTTTATTACGGTAGGAGGGGTTACCCGATGCTGTGGACTGAATTACCGTTTTTAGTTACGTCACTTATCGTATTGACTAGGACCTTTGAGTTGCTTGCCGATAGGGCTGTTCACAGACGGTTGGGTCCTAAATCCCTGGAGGGCTTTAGGATGGTGCTCAAGTCGCTCTTTGGGATTGATGATCCGAGGAGGGCCCCCATTAGGTCGAGGTTTACGCATCCAGGTAAGAGGGACTTGGTTTTTCTATATGGTGATGTCGTTGGTGCCTACGCGCCCTGGGAGTTTCCGTTGCTTGCGTCCTTCTTTGCTGGTTTTGTTACTACCGGCATTTATCCGGTGCCTCCTGTGGATGTTTACATTAAGTTGGCCTCGCTTATCTATATTGGTGTTGTTATTGGCTTATTCTTATTAACTATGTTACTTGGTATTATTTATAGGCCCATAATTAGGTGGTTTGGTGAGGGTTTAGGTGATGACTCGGTGATTGATCTCTCCATGATAGATGCGTCAATTTTCACAATGGGCTCTGCGATGTCCTTTGTGTTTTATTCTATTTATCATTCATGGTTGTATTCGAATATTACGGCTATAGCTATTTCATTTATTTTCTCGTTACTAGTTACCTGGTTTGCGTTGCGTAATTTGAGGCGTGCGTTGTTAACTGCGGTATCGATTACGTCAATATTCATTGCCCTGGACTACCTTTATTACGTCATGGCACCTCTTATACATGTTCTTTATTTTAGGTGATGGGCATTAGGGATACGTATATTGTGTTGGGCAATATGGCCTCTATGTGGGTTGGCATCGTGGGAGGTATATTATTAGGCGATGTATGGCTGTATCGCTTGTGCCCATTTGTTACGAATGGCTTAGCACCATTGCGGATGCTTTTTATGATATTGCTGAGGAACATCGCTTTTTCGTTAATAGTATTTCTGATTAGCTACTCAGTACTTCTTGCGGGTCTTATATTATTTGTTGAGGGTTTATATGTCGGTTTTATGACGTCTTTTGTAGCGAGGAGTTTAATGGTTATAGTGCCTTTGTTGCCTCACGGCGTTTTTGAGGTGCTTGGTTACTCATTAATTGCATTGGCTGGTGTTAGATATCATGGTAATGGGAATTACGTGAGGGTCTTGGTCATAGGGTTTGTTTTAATAATTGCTGCTGCATTAATAGAGTCCTTTGTATCCGTTCAGATAGCGAGACATTTATTGAGTAAAGAATTATGCGGTATTGCATAGTTCTAGTTGAGTATGTTTACAGAGCGTTAACACAATTAGGCTGAAGAGAGTAGGAAACCTTTAGGCACAATTGTCGCTGCGATGTCCATCTCGTTCAATTTATTAACATATGCCTCCATGGCCGATTTATGGTGTGGTATTGACCAATATAAAACTGAACCCAGAGTAGTGTAGTAATATCAGCCTAGTGCCGAAAATCGCTCATTAATCATTACTCAACGGCTTATTTTTAACTGGCCACGCTACACGCCATTATGTAAACACCATACGCATATGCCCATGAGATTAAACCAAGTTAATGATAGAGTTGCAATTCAGCATTAAAGCTTCATGATTCTCTCCTGTAAAGCACCTCCAGGAATACATTAGCATCAACCAGGTACATGGGCCCTCCTCCTCAGGGCCTCAATTATGTCCTCACCGCCCCATTGATAGTCAGACTGAAGGCCGAGGCCCACAATGGCGTCGATACCACCAACCTCCCCATGCAACGCCAGTTCCCTGGCTATTAAATCAGCAATGGCCCTTGACAACGAGCCTCTCCTAAGCCCATACTTCACGGCAACGTATTTACGAAACCTCTCAGCCAAATCCCTGGGCAACTCAACCTTAATAACCTCGACATCCCTCCCACCACCCATCACCTAACCACCAAAGAACATAAGTACAAAAGCACTTAAGAGCCTTTTTAATTCCACGAAAACATAACATACAGCAATAACGTACCTAAAGTCCCGCCCTTTAGGGTGGGAAGGAGATCAGGATGGTCAAGACTAGATCGAGTATGTCGTTGATTCTACGCCTTTGAAAAGAAAGAAAGATGAAATGCAAAGTGGGATCAGGTCGTGGTGTGCTTATTCTTCATGGCTGACCTGAACAACCTCATGCCTAGAAGGGTTATGGCGAATGCGTAGATTAGCAGTACCACGGTTATCATCGCTGGGACATAAGTAGCCATATAAAGGGCAAGTAAATCGCCAAGTGTAGGTGTGGTGATTAGGTGCGGTGGGAAACCCATGATAGTATATATAAAGCCAAGCTCACCAGTGGGCACGATTAGGCACAGGGCTAGGTAAACCAGGGACTGAAGAAGGACCCTCCTAAATCCAAAGCTAAATTCTGCAATATCGTCCTTAATGAACTTAGTTATTAACGTGAAACCAATGATTGAAATAGCTACCTGATAAAGCATTGATGGTGAAAAACCATTAACTAGAACAGGAGGAATGATGAAGACCCATGCAAATAGGTTTAGGAAAACAGCAACGCCAAGGCCATACAATAGACGGGTATAATTTTGAGGCATATCATCACCCAAGTAAGCTTTAGATTCAGGAGATATTTAAGTTTTGGCAAGACCACGTATTGTAAAATAGTGAGTAAATGTTCAAGTCACTATATACGCATCCTTGGTATGTACCACTATATATTGGGGCCCATTTACCGGACAACGATGCAGTTACTACTATGAAATCACTAGGTTCAAAATAAAAGATCCAACCGGAATTAAAGTACCAACTGTTGGGAGGTATTGAAATGCCATAAAACGATGTACCTGTCGTCGTATAACTAAACGTAGGAGTACCGCTAAAACCAGGTAAACTCCAATACGTAACCTGAGGTTGTGGATTAAGCGCATTCAACTAGCCCTGGCCATTTATGTACGTAACAACGAAATACTCATAGAGACCAAGCGGATCCCACATCATGCAATTCACCTGGAAAGATGTAGTCTGTCCAGGTGAGACTGATGTTGAGCCCCATGTGAAGGTGCAATATTCAATAATTGTAGTTGGCTTAATTACTACAGCACCACCTGCGGATGAATTAATTCTACTTGATTAAGTGCTTGCGCTTTAGGGTTAGGCTTCTTCGGGTGTTTCGTACCATTTTACCCTTTCTCCTATCATTGCTCTCATTTTCCATTTTGTGGTTTTTGGGGCTTGTTCTATTGCTTGCCTTAACCTGTTTATGTTATTGAGTACTCTCTCCTTTGCCTTATTTGGTAGTTCTATTGTGTTGAGGTAGTTCGTTGTTCTTTCTAGGTTTATTGTTGTTGTTTTGTATAGTCCCCAGTCGTTTGATGTTAATTGCGTTATTCTACCTAGGTCTATTGTGTCGTTTGCGTCCTTATCGCCTAGTTCGAATTTGTAGAGCATGGCTATTATGTCCTTAATATCCTTCTCATTTATCTCCCATATCTGGAGCTTGGTCATTAGTAGGTCACTCGGTGGTATTGTTGGTGAGAACCTCTCGAGCCTATCCGAGAGGTCTATGACGTGGCTCTCCCTGAATATGTCTAGGAAAACGTCGATTCTCATATTGAATTTAGGATCCATGAACTTAAGCCTCTCCCAGCCATGGAGTGCATTAAAATGTTTATCCGCTATAATACCGATGGTTTCTAGCGCCTTAGAAACCTTCCCTGAATCCCTCTTATGTGATGCTAAATCGACATCCTTAGGCTCTCGTTTAAGGGGTGGGACTTCCGGGTATATGTCACGTACTAGGAAGTAAATGGCTATACCACCAAGTAACCTGCACGTTACCTTGTTATTAGAACATGTGTTAACAATTTCTAAGCCCCTATTTAGTTTTTCTTCAGTAATGTCCTGACTCATCTAGCAATTTTTTTCTCATTATGCTTATAAGCTTTTCTCACATGCACCTTTATTCGCAATAATTAGATCTTAATAATAGATCTTATTTGGTATAGTGATGCGGGAAAACTTTTTAAGTAATTGTGGGAAGGCAAGAATAATGGGAGATAGGATTAGAGTTGTTTTAGTATCTGATCTACATGGTTCGGAGATAGCCTATGCAAAACTTGCAAACATACCAAAAATATACAAGGCAGATATTGTAATACTTAATGGTGATTTAACAGGTAAGGCCCTAATGCCAATTATTAAGCTTAAGAATGGTCAATACACTGCCAACGTCTTTGGCGAGGTTAAGACTTTCGATGAGAAAAAGTTAGAGGAAGTCGTACGGGACGCAAAAAATAGTGGTTACTATCCGTATGTTGTTGACGAGGATGAATATAACGAATTACTAAATAATAATAGTAAAGTCCGTGAAAGCTTGGTAAAATTAATGATTAGTAGTTTTGATGATTGGATGAGGAAGGTTGAGGAAAGATATAGGCAGTTTAATGTAAAGCTCTTTTACTTCCCCGGAAATGATGATCCCCGCGAGTTCGTAGACCACATAAAACACATTGATAATGATACTTTAATCTACGGCGATGAGAAAATACTGGAAATAGGCAGGTACGTACTACTTGGTTTTGGATACTCAAATCCAACACCCTGGCATACTGAAAGGGAAATACCCGAGGATGAAATTAAGAGAAGGCTGGAGAAATTGTTTGGGAATATTGAACCGAGTAAAATGACTAGGGTGTTGGCTGCAATACATGTACCACCTTATGGCACAACGATAGACCTAGCGCCCAAACTAACCCCAGATTTGAGACCAGTAACCGCTGGTGGTGAGATGGTCATGGATCACGCCGGCAGTACAGCCGTTAGAGAAATCCTTGAGAATTACGGTCCCGCAATCGGCCTCCATGGTCATATTCATGAATCTCCCGGTATAGACTATTTACAATGTAAATGTGGCCGTAAGGTTCCCGTAGTAAATGCCGGTAGTGAATACATGGTTGGAGCCCTAAGGCTTGCCTATTTGATTATTGAGGATGGAAAATTAAAGGATAAAATCTTCGTTAGAGGCTAATACCGATGCAAATTAAGAGCAACCAGGAAAATTACTGGAAATTTTAAAATAGTATTATTGTTTAATGGTGACAGTAGCATTTATAAGCAAGCCTTAATTACAAGGGCTGGGAGATAAAGAGTGGAGGGTGACGATGAGTCATCCAGTGTAGAACCTTACGAACGTTATGTGAGCACGCTATACGATGAATTGGCGTCCAGGTACGAAATAATTTATTTAAAAGCTTCCAAGTATTATAGGCATCTGTATGGTGAACTTTACGGAGTGTTCAAGGAGTATTTTGACAACATAAAAATAAGGAGTAAGGTCCTCGATCTCGGTAGTGGTACTGGTATCTGGAGTAGGTTTCTTAGATCGCGTGGCTATCACGTGGTTAGTCTAGACATATCCTATGCGTCAGTTAATAAATGTAAGAAAGCCAGAAGATGCAGTGACCCTATTCAGGGTGATGCTGTCAAGTTGCCCTTTAGGGATGGGTATTTCGATGCCGTCATAGCTTACGGCAGTGTTTTCAATCACATTATAGAGTCTGAGAACGCATTTAAGGAGGTCTCTAGAGTGTTGGAGAAGGGTGGCTACTTAATATTCGATGCCGATAACCTAGTGTGTATAGACATGGCATATGAGGCATTATTGGGTGGCATATCAGCGAGGAGGTTTTTGAAGGGGTTACTCGATGGTAAGGGCCATGTTGGTTATTGGTATGGCCATAATAATGAGATATTACCATTTAGATTCTTTACGTATAAGGAACTAACAAGTATGTTACACGAACGCGGATTTAAAGTAATCGATGTCAAAGGCATACACGTACTCTCCAATATAATACCATCGAGACTACACCAGTGGAGTGATAGTAAGATTAAGAAGCTTGCCGCATTATTTTACGAGTTTGATAATATACTAGGTAACTATGCACCATTTAAGTATTTGGCAACGACTTTTATTATAATTAGTAGGAAGGTTGGTTCATGATTTTAAACACAACTTAGAACCATCTTATTATTGTTGCTTTTCTGTCTGTTAGGAAGTCTATTACGTCTATTTGTGGGTGGTGGCTTCCGAGTCCAGATATCCCCCTACCTCCGAATGGGAACCAACTGGTGCCGCTATGCCAATGTTGACGCCAACGTTGCCCACATTCACGTTGTTCACGAAGTGCCTAGCCCAGGCACCATTTTGCGTGAATATCGCAACCGAGTGATGATACTTACCCTATTGATCCAGTCAATAACCTCATCGAGGTTGCCAGCCCTAATTAAATTCGCAACGGGTCCAAAGACCTCCTCCCTAGCGATGTCCATGTCCGGACCAACATCCTCGAGTATCGTAGGACCCAGGTAGAAGCCCCTTGGGTAGTCCTGAACCTTGTAATCCCTACCATCAAGCACAACCCTGGCCCCGGCGTTCACGGCATTCTCAACCTTCCTAATCACGTTCTGCCTATACTGCTCCGTGGTCATTGGACCCATCTCAACGGACTCATCAAGCCCATAACCAACCCTCAACACCCTAGCCCTCTCAACAAAGGCGTTCCTGAACTTGTTGTAGAAGTTATCATCACCAACAACCACGATGTTCTGTATAGCCAAGCACCTCTGTCCAGCATTACCATACTTCGAGTGTATCAGCGTCTCCACAGTCCTCTCGAGGTTGGCGTCAGGCATGACAACAGCGTAGTTGGCGGCACTACCACCGCCAAGGAACCTCTTACCAGCCCTCGCCGATGCCTCATAAAGCCTTAGGGCTATTGTCGATGTACCAACGAATGCGGTACCCTCAACAAGCCTGTGCGTCACCAGGTACTCAACAACCGAGTTGTCCAGGTGCACTAAGTTTATTACCATCAACATTCCATATGCACGAACCCCTCGCCCTGCTCGTAAATATCGGGTATGGATCCCAAATACGCCAATTACTATGCACACCATATGGTGTATATTTTTTAAGCTCATCATACAATTCTTGGGACCCTTCTAGTTTTATTCACATATTCCTTCTTCACATTTTCTATTAAATCCAGAATATCCATAGTGCTACATGCAACAATGTACTGCCTTTTATTTATTACTCGAAAAATGTTTTATATTTATCTTAAAGACTAAAAATAAGATCATTATTCACAATTATTAATAAAAACAAAATAAATATATTTAATATTCATATTAAAGATTTTTGGACGTAATATTACGCGGGTAAGAATGTTGGGTTATTATCTGTAGCTGGTATTATGGATTTATCCTCAAGAGCATTCCTTATGTGCTTAGGTAATGTAAATAGCACCTTATGAATATCGCCTTCGTAAAATCTCAATTCACCATGAATTCTATCCCTAATCCTTGTATTAATCTCTTCAGGTGTTAATGTAAGGGGATCCAGGTTGAAGGAACCTATAACAAAACCCCAGGTACTGTCAAATGAAGGTACATATACATGGTATGGCCTAGCTATGGGAAATACGGATGCCATTGTTCTATATACTGTGGCAAATGTCCTTAAGGCGTAGAATGTCGATGTTGCCTGTGTCACGATGATGCCATTCTCATTCAATCTATTCTTAAGTATATTGTAGAATTCTACCGTATATAGTAGGTAAGATGGTCCGCCTTCAAGAGGGTCCGTTAAATCGAGGATTATTGCATCATACTTATCCTTAGTATTACTTACGAATTTTCTACCATCGTCAATCACAAGTTTTAATTTCGGATTTCCAAAAACCCCTTGGTTCATTTCTGGTAAGTATTCTTTAGATATTTTTATCACATCCTCATCAATATCAACCATGACGACCTCTTCAACGCTCCTGTGTTTAAGCACCTCCCTAGCCGTAGCGCCCTCACCACCACCAAGTATTAACACCTTCCTGGGATTGGGATGCGTGATCATTGCAGGATGAACAAGGGATTCGTGGTAGATGAACTCATCATAGAGTGTGCTTTGGATCTTCCCATCAAGTATCAACGCCTTACCCAAATCCTCAAACTCAACAACGGCAACCCTCTGATACTTAGTAGTGCCACTATACAGCACCTTCCTAATGCCCCTAACGTGCCAGCTGAAGGGGGTGTTGAATTCCATAAACCAGGTACCTTCCCTACTAACATTCCCAATACTCATCAATCATGAAGTTAAGACAATATCCTTTTAAGTTTAAACGTATTTATTTCGTCATTCCAATACAGGTTTTTGTTCATGGTTACTCATATGATAGCCCTGCATTTGTTAATATATCGGGGCGCTTCCTCCAATAGTATATAGCCAATACCACACCTATTATAATCCATACAAAGCTTGCGATTACTGCCATGTTGTACGGATATGAAGGCAGTGGGTATACACTGTAGAAGAAAACTATGGCTCCGAGCACGGAGGCCACTGTCGGTATTAAGCCATGCTTAAGCCACTCTTTCCTAAGCATACCCTGCCTATGTGAATATATCGTTAAGGCTGAATTGGCCACTATATGGACGGCTATGATACCGAGTCCGGCAAAGGTAAGTAACCAAACACCCCCATTTGTTGGGCCCATTATTAGGCCGGTCACGATGTTTATAATCAATATTAATGTTGCGAAAAGGAGGATGGACCTACTTGGTGTCCTAAATCTCCCGTGAACTTTATCAAGACCAATTCCTAAACCAAAGCCCGTCACGGGCACTACTAAACCAAATCCTAGACACAGCATTGAACTTAGCCACCATGTATGAGAAATAACTATTTATCGTAAATGCAACAAGCAAGGTCCAACCAGCCAAACCAAGGTACTTCATGTAAACAATAAGCCCTGGATCAGGCGACGTTGCGTAAGTGCTCATCTGATTAACACCCCAACCCACAGTCAATGCATAGGCTGGTATTATCAAGGCAAGACCTGAGAGAATCCAGGCAGTAATCAAAGCCCACCTAATTATTCTCCTTGGATCCCTAACCTCCTCAGAAATTGTGGTTGCCGTACCTAATCCAGTGAAATCAAGCACTGAGTATATAGTACCGAAAAATACAGGCGCCCAGGTCCATTTAAGAGGTGCGGGTGTCCAAACGACCCAGGTATTCTTAGAACCGAGCATCGCGATTATTATTAGGGCGCTGATAAATAGAAAGAGAGCTTCAGCGAAGCCTGTATACATGACATAATTTAGCGAGGGTCTTATGCCTAGGTACGACAGTACGGCTCCATAGGCCCAGATTATTAGTGCAAAGGCTATCCATATGTATGGTATATGCGTCACGGCAGGGCTTATTAGGTATAGGAAGCCAGCCAAACCAAGTATTCCAAATGCAGGTCCAGTTAGTTGCTCTAGCATCCAGTACCAGAGGGCCATAACGCCGAGGGGCCGCTACTCCTTGCTGAATATGCGTAATAACTGCCAGCGTTAACTATGTATTTTGAGAATTCATAAGGTACAACAAGCCAAAGACCGTATATCAACCAAGCAAGTAATATAGCCAATGGCGTTGCACCAAGTGCAAACTGTGCGGTGCCTAACAATAGTATCGCCACATCACCGGCAGGTGCCACGAAAGAGAAGGATTGAAACACGGCGTGCCAAAAAGCCACAGCACCCCTCCTAAGCTGAGTCCTCCTAACTTCCGTACTCATACCGAATTAATATAACATAATCTATATATTAAAGAATTACTCCATATATATTTAACTATGTTGCTAAATATAATAATAATTCATAGATTATTAATTTTATTAATATTAGTCCTGGTGTAATTTATACATGTTTAGCTTATTATTTTTGTGTATCTCAATAACCTTTCAGCCTTACCTGCACTTAATCCTCTATCACCCAATATCGTATACCAATTTCTCATTTAATGCGCAATTTGCAACGCCTTAATTAGCTCCTCCTTACTTAAGCCAAGCTCATCCGCCGTAGTTGGCGCACCAACAGTCTCCAGCGCCTCCCTCACCATTCTCCAATCCCTATTTTGTAGATAAGCACTTATTATTGTTCCAAGGCCCACCTGCTCCCATGCATCCCCTTACCAGCCACATGCTCTATGGCAAACGCTATTAAATGCTCACTACCTGCAGCGACCCTTGTGGTGTTAGCCAATTCCATTAGGTAACCATCCATAACCTCTGCGTAGAAGAGGGTCTCAATCCCAATGTAGTTCTGGGCCGCAACATCCTTAACCCTCCTCAGGAGTAGGTTAAGTATTGATTCTGCCAGTTGGGCTGCAAAGTCTAGGTATGGCTCATCGCCCAGCCAATACGCCAATCTCCAGTCAAAGAGTGCGGTGTACTTGGCGACCATGTCACCAAAACCAGCTGCAACAAACTTATGCGGTTCCTTCATTAGGACATCGTAATCACCAATCACTAGGTTTGGGAACTTGGTCCTTACTGCGTGTGATTTACCTTCCTTCCACAACACACTGAAGGGTGAGGCTATCGCATCGCTAGACAATGTCGTTGGTATGAATATAGTAAATAAATCCAATTTAAAAACCCACGTACTTAACAATATCTATTATTGAATCACCACCAACACCAACAATACCCTCGGCACCAGACTCCTTAACACGCCTAAGCGCATCCTCTGCATTATCGAACGTGGCGCCACCCTCAATCACGTGAGTCACCACGTTATAACCTTCCTTAGTTAATCTACCAGCTACCGCGTCGCCAGATAACTTACGGGTTGTTGGTCCCATTATTAGAAATAATTTATTGGGCGCATTTGACTGCCTAAACACCTCCCCAATCTCATTAAGCGCACCTAACCCAACACTCATGTTTGTTGCTAATTTTATTAACCTCATAAACGACCTCTTGATAACTCCCTAACCACTTCCTCGAATATTCGTATACCCTCTTCCAGATGCCTTTTAGTTAATACTAATGGCGCCATAAACCTAAGAACATTGCCGTAGTGCCCACAGGTGTGCATTAAGACCCCCTCTCGAACAACATCTTCCTAGACTCACTAGCTAATTCTGCGCCTGGTTCCTTACTTAACCTATCCTTAACGAACTCAACGCCTATCATGAAGCCCAAGCCCCTAACGTCACCAATGATTGGGTATCTCTCGGCAATATCCTCAAATCTCGTCGTACTCAGCCCTATAGGCAACAACGGACATGGGTATACCACCACCAATAGCCTTCGATATGCACATTATATCCGGTGTAACGCCTGAGTGCTCCACCGCCCACCACCTATCAGTCCTACCCACGCCAGTCTGAACCTCATCAGCGATAAGTAGTATGCCATGCTTATCCGCGATCTCCCTAAGACCCCTAAGAAAGTTCTTAGGCGGTACTATGTAACCACCCTCACCCTGCACCGGCTCCACGACTATTGCACCAACCTCACCAACACCACTATACGGGTCACTCAGTAGGTGATCAATGTAGTTCAGGACCGCATTACCACAATCCTCGGCATCCTTAGCTGGTAACGGACACCTATATGGGTATGGGTATGGAACCCTAACCACGTTAACCATGGGCACACCAGCGTAGACCTGCAGCTCCGTCTTAGCCGTTGTCATGACAATGCCCTGGTGAACACCGTGGTAAGCACCCTCAAAGGCCATGATGACCGGCTTCTTGGTAACCCACCTAGCCAATGCAATGGCTGTCTCGCAGGCATCGGCCCCAGTCACTCCAAAGATTGCCTTAGCCTTATCCCTAAGTCCCTCGGGCAGCGTTGAATGTAGGTTTTTCAGGAACCTAATTCTGGCCTCACTGGGTATCTCGCTCATCCAATGCCAATACCTATCCAATTGCTCCCTAATTGCCTGAACCACGTACGGGTTGTTATGCCCAACATTGAGCACAGCAATACCTGCAACCCAATCAATGTAGTAATTACCATCAACATCCCTAATCGTAGCACCACGGGCAGAATCAATTGCAAACCTAAAGGTCTTAGGGTAAATAACACTGCTGGTCTCAAGGTCCTTCTGGGCGTTTAACAATTCAAGCGATTTAGGACCGGGCGGCTTAACAACAATTCTGGGAGCCTCTGGGAAGCTCAAACTTTCTAGCTCTTCCTCAACCATCAAAAACTTAAATGACGAGAGCAATATAAATTCTTCCTTTCCTTTTAAACACCTCAATAATATATTATATGAAAGATGATTCTATAGTTATAGAAAAAATAATACATAACGTACAGCTAGCGATACCCTATTAAAAATATGGTCTCGTGGCAGGTGGAATCCAAGCTGTAAGTGAAAAAAGATGGAAGATAAAATTGCATTTGTGATAAATAATCAAGATTTTTGCATTATAAGTCAAAAATATGTCAAAATAAATCTAAGTAAAGGTAGGACTAAAAATAATAACTATGTAAGCAGAAACTCCGCCCTGATAATCATAAATCACGCATTTTTCATTTCTAAAATATCTATTTCTTATTGTGTATCTGAAGCATAAATGCTGCCAAAATTAGTGTAATTGCGATG
>NZ_LCWN02000054.1:0-15631 GCF_002078205.2 Vulcanisaeta sp. EB80 | reverse complement strand
TCCTCCATAGCCCTCTTAATCGTGAGCCTAAGCGCCAACTTCTTCAGGCCTATGCTGTTACCACCGTATTGCGTGTTTACGGAATAGACAGTCTCGCTGAGTAAATCTATGTATATCCTCCTCTGCTTAATGTTCTTGCTTTGTTTCATCTCATTCAATTCTCCCTGAGAATGAACAAACTTGAGAAACCTAACCCCCTCGCCCTGCCTAACAAACTCATCATAGGCGAGCCTATATAGTATGTTCTCGTTATGCATCACGTAGTAGGAGTCCGTTATTTGAACAGCCAATATACTAAAGGGTGAACCCTTCGGACCAAGTGAATAAAAGCCAACCAGCATCTCCCTACCCCTCATGATACCATTAAGCAACGAGAACATCTCCCTAAGACCCTCATCACGATCCTTAGTCCTTATGAACGGTAACTTTTGACCACCCGGTAGTAATATTGCCGTATCCTCACGAGCCCTTGCTTGATCGAGAGGGCTGTCAAAATGGACGGTATGTCCAGGGGTCTTGAGAGGTATTTCCTCACCCACCTCGATAGTCCTCCTCCTAATGTACTCGAGATCCTCAGGGCTCCCGGTGGATATAAATACGGAAGATGGTTTACAGAGATCCACTGCCCAGGCTATAAATTTGTGAAGCTCATAATTCCTTATCTCCATCAACCTTCGGTACATCTCATCGCTCATGCTATTACGAAGGATCCGATCCACCTCATCGGGTGTGCTCGGCATCATTAGGTCTACTATTACCTACATCCTTATAACTATTTCTCTATAGTTATTTATTGGTTGTTAACCTAGGTAAACTCTGTGAACTCCGAAACTAATAAAAAACTACGGTATTGATTATTAATGATATGGTGTGGAATTCGAGATATACCCTGGCGTTGCTCGCGGTTATAATTGCACTATTAATAATAATTATAGCACTATATCTAGACCCAATCAAGACAAGCGCAGGTAATTTACTCGCCCAAGAATACACGATACAGCAGCAGTACCTATCGCCAATTAATTATTCAACGGCTGAGATTCTTAACATAACAAGAACAATTTACCAGGATCTAGCTGAATACTTCAGCGACGTAATGGCAACACTCAACAGCATTTACTACTACCAACGCATCAACGCCACAAACATAATATCTACAATCAATAGGAACAGTACGAGAATCATAAAGGCCATAGTGAATACAAACACCACGATAGTGAATTCCCTATACAATGTTCAAAATAACATAGAGAACAACCTAACCTCGGAAATAAACACCGTGGGGAACACGGTATATAATGCCGTAATAAATGTCAGTAACTACGTTGCAGATAACAATACGGAAATCATTAATTCATTAAACACTATACAAAGCGAGGCCACAATGTATTATCAATTGTATGGGGCACCATACACAACAATACAGCAATCATACACACTATTCCAATTCAGTAACCTAACACTCATTGCATCACTACTCATAAACCTAAGTATACCGCCTGGTGGTAACGTGACGATACTCTGCTACACAGTGCCTGGCACGCAAATAAGTGTGCCAATATACTCAACCAGTGTCACGTCGCCAGAGACAATCACGATAAGGATAACGAATTACCCATGTTGGGAAATCGTAATACAAGCCCCAGGCTCAACACTTAACTGGTACTCAGGCGTTATATTATACCAAGGTTAAGAGATTATGTAAAGCAGAACAAGGATTAAAACAGCCAGGGCCAAGGACTCTATTAGCAGACCAACACCAATTCTCCTCACCCTAGCCCTGAGGTTGCTTGTGGATAATTTACGCTCCCTAACCGCGACTAAAGCCCTGGCGGTGGGTTCCGCAAGTACGAATAGGAATAATGGATTAACCATGGTATACATTAAATAGGCAAGCGGTGGCAAGGCCACTAACCAAAGAACTGAGGAATACCAAGGCTTAACCTCACTCCTAAATGGCATTTTACCCTCCACATAAAGGGCATTAAATGAGTGATAAATAACCCACATAAGCGATATTGCAATAATGCTCATGATCAATGCACCACCCATTAGTACATACCAGGCAATGAAAGATGAGGCTATTAACGCCGTACCTGAGGCATTAGCAATAACGGACCTACCCCGACCACGAACAATCTCGAGTATAAACAATACTAATGGTATTATGGGTATGAGCAACCAAGGTCCTGGGTGAGTAAGTAGTACTGCGTACGGTAGTATGTTTACTAGGAATAGTAAGTAACTAAATAATCCCCCTTTAGACACTAGGCTTAGATGTACCCTGACTAGACTAATGAAGTTTAAAGCCGCAAGTCCTGTTACCAGGATAATCCTTACAATGCTTAAATAGGCCCTATTTATAATTAATAAGGAGGATAAGGCCATCACATAATTAATAATGAGCAGCGTCAATGCGCCAGAATCGGTGTGAACCCTCCTAGTTATTAACTCATTACCCACGGGCTTTATGGATGTTGTTGTGAGTTAAAGGTTGCTATTGATACTTATAACGCCTCACTTGTCGTGGGTTGTCTCGAGGATTATTAAGGGAGGTTCTTGTAAAAATGCTTGCTATGTTTTATTTGTAATTGAAAATAAATAATTAAACCTAGCACTTTCTTTGATTGTTAATGGGGTAATCCTTATTTATTTGTGAGTTGAATTATGTAATGTAATGATTAGGGAAACAGTAGTTATGAGGAGGATGCTGTGGTTAGCATTGAGAAAGCAATTGATTGGTGATTATGGAAACCTCGACACTGACTGCGAGGTATTACTCCTTAAGGACCCAGTCATTCATATTGTGGCTTGTGCAGATGATGATTACGTTAATGTAACCATTACATATAATCCACTGGATATAGTAACGGATATCAGGAGATCGCAAAAAACAAGGGCCAGGAGTAAGTATGTACTCGATGTACCACTGCATAAAGGTTAATATTCAGGACACGCATGAATTAATGAGTTAATGATGAGAATGGTGGACGCTGAGGATTTTAGGAATTAATGATGTCCTTCCAGACTGCTGAATATTCGAGTATAACTCTCTATATTATTTATATTATATTTACATTGAGAGTAAAACCTTAAAGTCCTGGTGGAATTATACCGTTACTATGTCCATTAGGGCCCAGGTAATATCTACGCTTAGGGAAGATGGAAGGGATGAGATGGGCGCAAATGACTTAATAGTGAAGTATCACTCAGTGGATGTTAGGACTAGGTCAAGGCTCATAGTGTATTCAAACCAAAAAGCTGTTGTTAGGATCCAGGGGCAAATAACGGGTGTGTTTGACCCGGGCGCGCATGATTTACAAACGCCAGCGAACCCTGTGTCACAATTCTTCGCGAAGTTCCAATACGCAGGTAATATACCATGGGAGGTAGAAGTATTATTTGTGAGCACGGCTAGGCATGAGGCTAGGAGTGAGGGTGTTACACAAACAAAGGAACTTGTACCTATGAAGTATCAAGTAGCCTATTACTTCACAATATCAGACCCTGTTAAGTTAGTGAATAGTGTGCAATTTGGTGAGTTGAAGTACACGGTTAATGACTTCGCAATGTACCTATCACCCATCATTGATCAAGCGGTTTCCCAAATACTAAACATGATATCCCTAAGTGAAGTCTATGCCAACCTGCACAAAATAACCGATGCAATCACAGCATCGCTTAGGTCGGTAATGGAGGAAATGGGTGTAAACCTAATAGCATGTAGGTTGGTTAGGCTGGAGCCCGAGGATGAAACAATGAGGAGGGTGATACAGTTCTCAGCACTTGGACTTGACTTAAACACGGCGATTAGGGCTAGGTTAGCCGAAATAATGGCACAACGCTCAGACCCTGCTGCAACCAACATGATGCTTGGCGTGCCTTACTACCCAATAAACCTACTCGTAGGTGGAGCAGGTTGGTTACCCACAACACAAGTGCCAGTAACACAGTTGGCACCACCGACACAGAAACCGGAGACTAAACCTGAAGAGAGAAGGGAGGGGGAATTTAGAGTAGATAATGTGTGATCTCACGTGAATTACTGTGAGAATTGTTTAAAACCTGCCGCATCATCATTCTCGTGACCATGAGCACCAGAGAGGTCAGATATGGTGTGGTTGCTGGAGTTGGTTACTCATTCCTAGTTTCCGTATTAACGCTGGCTTTGGAGGCCTTGGCGAATATGTTCTACCCAACGCCCCTGGTCCTAAGCCCAATCTGGGCAATATATAAAGGGATATATATAAGGGGATACTGGGTCTCATTTTTCCTAATCCTAGCTCTATATGGGTTGTTAATAATATTCGTAAAGCCATATAGGTCAGAGGAACTCATGGGTTACATGGGGATATTCAGGGCAACCCAGAGGGTGGTTATATTCACAATAATCGCCCTAGCAATACTATCCATAGTATTCGATGCCTACACGGATCCATTAAGAACGAGGATTGGTTTATTCATAGTAGTTAATGTAATAGCTGGCGTAGTTGGTGGTTATTTGGGGAGTAAATTCTATTTTGCAAGGAAATAGGTTTAAAACCATGTTTTTAGGTATAGGGTTGTGTCCAGTCAGGGTAATGAGCCAACTACGCCAATCTCAGAATCACCATTGACCCCACTTGAGAAGTTGCAATTAATGGTTCCTGGATTCAGGGGGTATAAGGTTAAGGATTTGATTAGGCAGGACGACTTCCTCGTTAGGAAGGCCGTAACCCAATTACTTGAGGAGGCAAGAGGCATCATAGAGGCTAATGAAGCCACCATAGCCCAATCCAACCCCTTTGACCCTGCCATTCAGCAGTATGAGGCATTGCTTTCGGAGTTGAGGAAATTAATAAGTGAGGTCTTTAATGCGCCGCTTGGTGATTCGGGTATGCATGATAGGTTTAAGGTTTACCCTGAGGATTTGGAGAGACTTGTGGAGTATGATTTAAAATTGATAACCACAGCCAAAAACATCCTAGACCTAGCTAAATCCGGAGCCTCGCCCCTGAATATACTCAACATGGTTAGAGAGGCAAGGAGCTACGCTTATGAGAGACAGAAATTACTAATGCCAGAAAAGTTAAGGACTTAACCACGGCATTGATTAGCTCATTATTTAAGTAGCTTCTGTGCTGATATATGAATTGACGCATTAATTATAGAGTCCACATTAATGAGTCTCCTGAAGACCTTTGGTATATTCTCTATAACATCCACGGGGGTTATGTGATAACCAAACTCCTTAACGGCCATATCACCAGCAAGCCCCGTAATGAAGGCGCCGAGCGCTGCGGCCTCGAATACATCATTTACCTTGACAGCTAGTGCCGAAACAACACCCGTTAACACATCTCCGGTACCTCCAACGGTCATCCCAGGGTTACCCGTGAAATTAAGCTTATACCTCTGCCCATCACTGATGATGTCAACATTACCCTTGAGGAGGATCACACCACCCTTAAATAGGGATTTGACGATGTCATTAACTCTTTGGGCCCTTGACCAGGGATTCCCATCAACGGTTATGTCAATACCCGTTAACCACTTGAACTCGCCAGCATGGGGTGTTACAACAACACCCTTCCTAATGAGATCCTGCTTCTTTAATTCACCAATGGCCTTTATCGCGTCGGCATCAATAACGACCTTCTTACCTATATCAACAGCCCTCGAGACTAATTCAACAACGGTCTTCATTGTCTCCTCCCTAAGTCCAAGGCCGGGGCCTATGGCGATAACGTGAGATTTACCCATCTGCTCCATTATCTGGTCAACATGGTTTATCGCCAGGTAATCCCCATCGAGGGGTATTGCTATTATGCTCGGATCGTGAGACCTTATGTCTCTGGCAACGTCTCGAGGAGCCATCACTATTGATAAATCAACGCCACTCCTCAGTGCAGCCTTTGCGGCTAGGTATATTGCGCCCGTGAACTCCTTAGAGCCGCCGATTAGCAATACCCTACCATTATCACCCTTCTTAGAATCAGGTCTCCTTGCGTAGTTTAGGTAATACACATCACCGGGTCCAACCACGTGCTCTACCTCCTCAGGTATACCGATGTCAGCAATCACCAGCTCACCAACGTACTGTGAAGCACCCTCCTTAACGAGGCCTGTCTTCGGCCTATGCATTGTGACAGTTACATGGGCCTTAACTGCGATATCCCTAACCTCGCCAGTATCTGGGTCTAAACCGCTCGGTATGTCCACGGCAACCCTGTAGGCGGCGGACTTATTGATTAATTCAATGGCTGTGGCCTGGGGCTCTCTGAGGATACCTCTGATGCCTGTTCCGATTATCGCATCGATTATAACCTCAGCCCAGGGATGAAAAAGTTCTTGGTTTGCCAATAGGTCGTAGGGTGTCGTGGCCTCTATGATCTCGATATTCAGGTTCCTAAGTATTGCTAGGTTATCAACAACCAACTCCTCCCTAGCATCGCTAATGCGCCCAAGAAGTATCACCTTCACGTCCCTACCCCAGGAATGTAGGTACCTAGCAGCCACAAGCCCGTCGCCTCCGTTATCACCCAAACCAGCCACAACAAGAACCCTCTTGGCATTTGGGTACCTCTCGACGACTACCGTAGCCACGGACCTACCGGCGTTCTCCATGAGTAAATGCCTATCAATACCCACAAAGACCGAGTTACTATCAATCACACGCATCTCGAGACTAGATATGGGATTCTGCGACCAAAACCTGAAGTCTTTGGGCATACACCAACGCAACGTAATTAATTCCTTAAAAAATGCTTCTATGCAAAACACTACATCAATGGATATGGGTATATTCATTAGGATAGGTATTGGTGGCGCCTATGAGGGCCAGGGTATTCGGACAGGTGATTATAAAGAGCCCAGGTACTCAATGATGGTTGAGGATGATTACCTGGTGATTGAGGTTGAAATTCCAGGGATTAACAAGGAGGGTATAACCGTGAAGCTCGTTGGTGAGGATAAGATATTCATTAAGGCTGAGGGTGATGGTAGGAAGTACCTATTGATTAGGCAATTGCCCGTATCCGTTACGGTCGAGAACTCCCAAGCAGTTTATAGAAATGGCTTATTAATAATAGGCTACCAATTAAGGGTACGCGCATTGGTGTTGAGTGATGATACGTGTCGCCGTGCTAGATGTTGATGGAGTATTAACATACTTCAGGAGTGCGTGGATGCATCTCCACAGGATCTTGGGTACCGATGCTTGGGCAACAATTAATAGGGATGCATATAGGGCAGGGCTTATTAATTACAGGGATTGGGCTTTGGTGGATGCATTGCTTTGGTTTGGTGTTCCTAAGACTTGGGTTGAACCACCTGTAACGCTTAGAAAAGGCGCCGTGGAGTTGCTAAAGCTCCTGAGGAATAATGGCATTAGAGTAATCGCCCTGAGTGGTGGGCTTAATTACACCGAAGTGCCGATTAAGGACTATGTTGATTACTTCATAAGCAATGAATTAATCTTTGATGAGGATTACTCATTAATCTCGGTTAAGGTTAATGTTGAGAGCAAGGACTTCATCAAGGACTTGCTCGGAAAACTGGGTGTTACGTGGGACCAGGTCTTAGCCGTTGGCGATAGCGACATGGACCTACCAATACTTAAAAGTGCCAGGTATTCAATAGCCTATAATCCATTGAGTGAGGAGGTTGCCAACACGGCCCGTGTTATCATAAATTCAGACACACTCTATCCAGTTATTGATGTCATTAATGCTATCTTGAAGGGAGATGTATACGTAAAGTAAACGTTTACGTAAGAAATAACACATTAATACTACTCGCCTAATCATTGAATGATGCCTGACACGACAATTGAGGATTTGGGTATCAGGAAGGTGTTTAATTCCAGGGGTGAGGAAACGGTTGAGGTTGAGGTTTACCTAACGGATGGGTTTGGAAAGGCTGCAGCACCTGCTGGAGCGTCTAGGGGTTCTCATGAGGTTGTTTATTTTCCAAACGATGATGTTGACCTGGCAGTAAGTACGTTTGAGAAAACCGTTGCGCCAGACCTAATGGGTCTTGATGCATCGATACAGAGTGAGGTTGATATTAGGCTTGAGGAGATTGATGGTACAGAGAACTTCTCAAGGATTGGTGGTGCCGTGGCTGTGGCAACGTCAATGGCTGTTGCGAGGGCATCATCAAACGCTCTAGAAATACCTCTCTATCAGCACCTTGGTGGTACTAACACCAGGGATTTACCCTACCCACTTGGTAACGTGATAGGCGGCGGTAAGCATAGTAGGGGCCTTGGCCCTGATATTCAGGAATTCCTGGTATTGCCTTACGGAGCCCCTGATATATACAGCGCCCTGAAGGCCAACATAGAGGTTCATAGGTCGGTATTTAAGGAGCTTGTTAAGGTGGATCCCTCATTCACAGGTGGCCGTAATGATGAGGGAGCCTGGTCTGCAAGAATCTCCACAGGCACAGCACTTGACATATTAAATAGGGTCGTTAAGGAGGTCAGTAATAAGGTGGGTTTTGAAATCGGCATTGGTGTTGACTTAGCAGCATCAAATCTCTGGAACGGTGAGAAATACGTCTATACAAATGAAGGTATAACCAGATCACCTAAAGAACAGCTTGAGTTTATCAAGGGGTTGATTGAGAAGTACAATCTTGTGTTTGTCGAGGATCCATTTCATGAGGAAGATTTCAAGTCGTTTGCCGAATTGACGGATATCGTTGGCGATAAATGCCTAGTAGTCGGTGATGACATATTCGTAACAAACCCGTCCAGGCTATCCATGGGTATTAAGGAGGGTGCTGGTAATGGTATCATAATAAAGCCTGACCAGATTGGTACGTTAAGTAGGGCGTGGGATACTGTTAGGCTAGCGGTTTCCAACGGTTATGTGCCGGTGGTTTCGCATAGGTCTGGCGATACTGAGTATGATACATTAGCACACATAGCTGTTGGGTTTGGCGCACCTATAATAAAGAGTGGGATCCTAGGTGGTGAGAGGATCGCTAAGCTTAATGAGTTAATAAGGATTTGGGATTACATGGGTAAGGCAGCCCGTATGAACCAGGCATTGGTACGGAAAATAAAGCATTGATTTATGGTGAACCCCTGGTTTAAAGATTGAGGGCTCAATTTTTACTTAATCACTCATTACTCACAGGTAAAAGGCTATACTCGCGTAACCAACTGTCTCTAGCGTGTACCCGCTGGTGTCCCCCGACGTTGCATGCCTGAGTAATACCACGTTCTTAACCCCGAGCTTTTTGGCGGCAACTATTGCGGTGGCTATTGCGCCATAACCGCATGCTGACACATCGTACCTCTCAATTACGTCAAAGAACGAGTCTTCATCAAGCTTAAGCACCGGGTCTATCGCCCTCATATCCTTCTCAGTGGTTATTTCGTGCGGTTCATAGTGATTCCAATCGCTAGATGCTACATAGACTATTGAGCCGGATTCATGGCTTGTTATTACGTCAGCGATTGCATTACCCAGGTCTCTGGCGACGTCCTTCGTTTGTCTCCAGAGGGCTATGGGTACTATCTTGACGTTATTACCGAATATGTACTGTATGAAGGGTAATTGAACCTCCAGCGAGTGCTCCTGGGAGAAGGCGTAAACGTCCGGCTCTAGATACTTTACCTTGTTCATTAATTCCTTGGCTACCTCACTATCAACTTCGAGGGAACCTAATGGTGTTTCCCAAACACCATCTGGGTAAATAGCCACTGGGGAGCCAACACCGTAGTGATTAGGGCCGACTATTATGAATGTTCTTGGGTTGTGAAATCTATAGATCTCGGCGAATGACATTGCTGCTATAGGGCCTGAGTATATATAACCTGCGTGTGGGACGATGACGATGGGTACAGACCTGAACCCCTCACGTGGTTGTTTAATTAATTGGCCAGGTCCTAGTGGGTGTCTTATTGACCACTCAATCTGCTCAATGAGCTTATCCCTATGTGCCTCGTAGAAGTACCCAGCCACAGCTGGTTTTCTTGTTTGCGGCATACAGGTAAAGTCTTAGTTGTTCTTAAAACGCCTTACTACCTCGGTAACTTACGATATACCTTCGACAGTGACCTTAACCTCGAATTCCTCGGGCGGAACAGGTAGGTCTTCGCTCTCCTTAAGTTCACCCCTAACTCTCAGTACCTGCCTTGCCAGTAACCAATACATTAGCGCCAGACTCCTCCTACCCTTGTTATTGCAGGGTATTATTAGGTCGACGTAGGATATTGGGGTGTCCGTATCAACAAGCGCTATGACTGGTATACCCATCCTTGCAGCTTCCTCGATTGCCTGGGCATCAGCCTTTGGGTCTGTGGATATCAATAAGTCAGTCTCAATATAGTGGTTCAGGTTGGGGTTTGTGAAAGTACCTGGTACAAACCTACCGGTTATTGCCTTACACCTAACAAACCTGCAAAACATTTCCACGGGCTTAAAACCGTAGGGTTTGGCCGAGTAGGCAACAACCTTTTCCGGGTCATACATGGCAATCATCTTGGCAGCGATCCTAATCCTCTCATCTATCTTCCTAAGATTGAGTATCCTAAGCCCATCAGGCCTCACTGAGAAAACAAAGCCCCTCCTCTGTAGGTATGCATTTGAGACCCTTGTCCCAAGCCTAACACCTGCCGCTAGGTATCTTTCAATGGCTATTAGCAGCTCCTCCTGTGGTGGCACTGGTGCGAGACCTTCCTCTCGTGTCTCCTTACGCTCCTCATTGCTCATTAGTTGACAACGATGAGGTCTGAGTTAATAAGCTTTTACTGGATCATTACCTGGGATTCTCGTCGTAATCCATAGGGTTAATCGCAACGACTTTTAATGAATAAAGTTATGATTAAGACCATAACTCCACCTATTAAGTTGTCTCTAGTATTGAAGAATTAAATTACCAATATCTTTTATATTGAGGCTGGGTAGCACTAAATTGTATGAGTGCCGTTAGGATATTCTTCGAGGTGCTCCTGGTCATAGTGGCGTTGGCATTGATATACACCATAGTGACACCATTCAAGGCTGAGGTTAAGTCCTACATACTTAGTATTGGTAATAGGCAGGTTAGTGAATTACTATACATCATTGGTTACATAATCTATAAACTAGGCTATTTATCATACACACTCTTAGATTTGATAGCTAAGTACTCGTACCAAGCCATCCAGTATTTACTGAATGGCTTGGGAGTGCGTGGGTAGTTTCGGTTTTTATGATTATTCGTAGTGTTTATTACCATTGGTGTTCAAGCCCCGTAGGGCTATTAGGTATGCCGATGCTGTGTGCCTATCCAGTCTATACTTCCTCATTAACTCATCGTGCTCTACCGAGTTTGTTGTTCCCTTTGGGTTTACGTAGCCAACCCTAATTGAATACAGTGGTGCCTTCAATGCTATTCTCTCTATGATGGAGCTTCTGAAGATCGTGACCTTGTGGTTGTAATTCTCATGACCCCTATCACCACCCCTAACCCACATTAACTTTAGACCGTTGGCAAGCCACTGCGGTGAGCGACTCCAGGGAGACCGTCGAGAAGGAGACGGCGGGAAACCGCCATCTCCGGAGAGACGGTCAAGTTTAACCTTAATCCTTGATGTTGGTTTCATGATCATTTTCTCTTTTTATGAAAAAGAGAAAGATTTAAATAGAAAGTGAAATAAGTAATTAATTTGATGAGCGTTATACAGCTGAAGGAGGTTAGGACGTGGAAGGACGAGTTAAGGGATGTTTTAACGAAGTATGTAAGAGATCCATTCAAGGATAGGATAGATGAGTACCTAGGATTTCTCGACACCCTCTATGATAAGTGGTGGAATGGTGATGTAAAAACTAGGGAATACTACGCATACCACATGGCCCTCCTCATGGCTAAGTCAGACAAGCCCAACGTAATTAAGGCAAAACTCAACAGTTACTATGCATACCTGGTGTACAGGGGTTACGTGAGTGCGTACAGGCTGATGAAGGACAAGTACGTGGCAGGTGGTGAATCCATCTATACCTGGCTTAGGATGTACAGAAAGGTAATAGGCTGAATCGAATCCCTGTACCGTATTACCAAGTTAAAAACGATTTTTGCTTCGCAAAACATTATATACATAGTTATATACTAAGTCAACAACCTGCTCGGCACCTATGTACGTTGTATCTATCACTAGGTCGAATATTGATAAATCGTTGATGTCAATTCCATATATGGTTAAGTACCTCCTCCTATTCGATTCCTCACGAATCCTTACCTCATTGATGGCATCATCAAGTGTCTTTCCATCCCTGCTCGATAGTCTCCTGGCCCTCGTGCTTATGTCAGCCTTTAGATAAATCCTCACATCCGCAACATCCCTCAAGATCCAGGCGGCTAGGTGACCCTCAATAACGGCATTACCCTTCCTAGCCTCGCTTATGGCCGCCTCATCCACAGCCCTATCTATGCTAAAATCGCGCTCTGCAATCTTATGAAGCTCTATCAAGGAAACCCCCCTCTCAATAGCTATCCTTCTGAAGAGTTCCCCAATGGACACGAACCTATAGCCCAACCTATTAGCCAGTTCCTTAGCTACCGTGGTCTTGCCACTGGCGGCCTGCCCACTAATAGCAACAACACCCATCACCAATCACACTGTGGCTAATCGAACAGCCAACCTAAGGCCTAGTGATAAGCATCTGTGGCAGACATAACCACCGTACGGCCTAGACACGGTCAGCCCCCTCACATGCTTGGTCTTTACCCTAGCGATATCAATCCCACTCAATGGCCTACCACAAATCGCACACCTAGGCCTTGAGGAAATCCTCTTTTCGTAGTGAGTTACATTACGTCCACCTGGAGTCTTCACGTTAATTCTCCTCAACTTCCTAGACCTTAAGGCCGGTCTTGGCATAACCAGGTCGCTATGGCTCATGGTTTTTTATTTTTTACTTTATTACATAACGTACTTATGCGTCCAAGGCCCAAGCCTTGCCTGATGCAGCGATAAGTACCTATTAATTTCTTCATCATCCATTACAATAACGTGCGACTTCTTGAGTGCAAGCTCCACTTCCTTTGCCGTTGCGCCTAGCCAATTGATTCTCTTAATCATAGATTTAGGTATTACCAGCATTGTAGTACTGCCAACCCTGACCCTGTATGAGGCCCTTTGCATTTCATAGAATAGCCTATTTACTCTATCCCTCTTAGACATCGACATTATTATTGAATCCTCAAGGCTCCTACCCTCAAATAACACCCTTAGTATGATCTCGATTATCTTATTCAACCTATCCGGGACACCAATTACAGAACCTCTAAGCTCGATCCTACACCTAGGTACCTTCAAACCAAGGAGCCTGTAGAGCCTACCTGTCTCACCCTTAACCCTCCTCTCCTTATCAACAATACCGCCAATAATGAATGTGGAGAATTCATTAATCAACACCTCATTCAACACACAATCACCCTCCGCATCAAGCATCACGGTGGGACCCTCTATCCTAGGAGCGCCCTTATTAATGACAACCGCGTTGGTGAATCCCCTGGCGAATTTATCTAGGTATTGAAGGAATTCGTCAGGCACATTCGACAATTCCAGGTTACCATCCCATAGATACCTCCTGACAACCGATATTGATGCTAATACCTGCTCAACAAGCTCATTTCTCTCGGTCTCGGTATGTTCTCCCCAAAGGGTTAGGTCTATGATAAAGTGTGGTTTACTAGGAATTGGCATTTCTATGCGGATTGGATTTGGGCACTTACTAGGCTTAACTAATCTCGCATCGCAGGGTATGCCGTCTTTGGTTAGTGCCGTTATCTCTAAATCATCATCCCTAAGGACTGTGCGACCACCATAGCCACCACCACACACCACATACTTACCTAGCAGTAGCGATACGGCTATGCATTGGGGTAAATAATCACCACACCTCAACCTACCCACGCATAACCTCCGTATCCCCAATTTCTTCAACTCCTCAATCAACAGCCTCCCAAGCAACACCAAGTAATGATTATAACCCTCTATAAAAGGCATGGGTGGTGCAGGAAGGATTACCACTCTGCGATAACCACGCCCACACAAACCCAATGATTGGAATTGGACCTAAGGAGCTCGCCAGGAGATTTAGGAGAGAGGGTGGTGTCTTCATAGTCATTGTAGCCCTACTAACCTGGAGCCTAAATCTAACACCTGGTGATCTAGAGAGTGTTAGGAAGATGTATGATGTAACTATAGAGTCAGCGAGAATAATAAATGAGGAGGGCGTAAAATCCGTCGCGGTAATCGGATTACACCCAGCCGAGGGTTATGAGCTGCTGAGGCGTGGTTGGTCCATGAAGGAGGTTAAGAACTTCATGATGAAGGGCATAGACCTTGCGGCTGAGTATGTGAGGGATGGTAAGGCCATGGGCATAGGTGAGATTGGTAGACCTCATTGGGATGTTCCTTCCCAAGTTATGGACCTCTTCAATGAATTAATAATGTATGGCTTAGGCGTTGCTAAGGATGTGGGTGCTATTGTCCATCTGCACCTGGAGAGGAATGGTGTAACTACGGCGTCATCGATAGTGGACATGGTCAGGAGGGTGGGTAATAAACCGTATAGTGTGGTTATGCATCATGCACAGCCCATAGCCATAGATACGGCCTTCACGAATAACGTTATGCCATCAATACCGATGGGTAGGAAGGGGGAGTTTGAGGAGGCTATTAAGCACGGTCCGGGCTTTGTTGTTGAGAGTGATTTCATAGATGATCCAAAGAGACCTGGGGCTGTGATTCCGCCGTGGACGCTCGTTAGAAAATTGAGGAATTACGTAATTAATGGCGTAATAAATGAGGATTTCCTTCATAGGCTTTGTGTTGAAAATATTGAAAGGATTTACGGTATTGAGATCACCAAATAGATCAACCAAGCCTGGACAGACGCCAATGCCTTAAAAAGGGTATTTAATGATTAACGCAGATGGGTGAGGAGGATAGGGAGTTACTCGAGAAGGTGTATAGGAGGATCATAATGTCTCGGGCTAAGGAGACACGAAGTGAGAAACAAGGTCTAAAGATGTGCCCTAATGGCATACTGATGCTTAATGGTTCAAATCTCATGTCATCAATTAAGGAGTGCGCTGCAGCGGTGATTGATTTTTACGCTGACTGGTGCATACCCTGTAAGATCATGGAGCCCATACTCAATAAGTTGGCTCAAGTATTTGCAGGCAAAGTGTTGTTTGGGCGTGTGGATGTTGATGAAGATCCAGAAATAGCCGCCGAGTATGGTGTCATGTCAATACCAACAACAATACTTCTCAGAAATGGTGAGGAGGTTTATCGGGTCATAGGTGCTGTGGACTATAATACGATGAAGAGGTATATCGAGATACACCTAGGGGTTAGACCTTAGGTGTTGACTTCGTTAATTATTAAGCGTCTCCCATCCTGGGCAGGCAATATGAATGTTAGTTTATAACTATCGCCAAAGAATATCACACTGACATCATCGCCCAAGTGCATTTCACCATCAACACCAGCCAGTATGCAGCTTTCACAGTTTTTTGCATCGTCGATTATGTTCCTGAATACGTTGATTGCATCCTTGCCTGTAACTGTTATTGATGCCACAACGCCTGCGTGATCTCCGTGCACATGGTGATCAACCTTAGCATTATATTTAGCTTTGAG
>NZ_LCWN02000053.1:0-15650 GCF_002078205.2 Vulcanisaeta sp. EB80 | reverse complement strand
CGACAATTGCGGTGATTGCCTAAGGATTGGTTGCACAGCCATACGCCTGGTCAAGAAGCCCGTGATAGAACAAGATAAATGCATCGGCTGCGGTATATGCGAACTAGTTTGTACAAGGGGGGCAATAGGGAAGATGTGATAACGAGGGCAGCCTTGTCCTTTAGGGCAGGGAGGAGGTCAGTAAGATAAACGAATATGAATCAGGTTCACGCTGAGGATTATCCACGTTGTTCACATGTACGAACCTTGGAATTAAGGTAAGATTAGTGTGAAACTCGAACAATAAGATTCCGGTCTTAGCCAATACTTTATTGGGCATATTGATTAGTTACTATGAGCCTAACCCTCAAGGTGTTATTAGTGGTCATTGCTAAGAATCTCTGCATAGTAATATCCCTATGAGTGTGCATGCATGGTTGACAAACACGGAACAAGCCTCGTCCCTTCTTGTCGTGGGTGGTTTTTATTTTTGGTTGCTACTTTTTCCTATGGATGTTGTGTAGGTCTGTGGCTGTTGAGCTTGAGGTTACTAAGGAGCTCAATAGTTTGCTCTGCTCCGTTGAGTCTGCGTACCTCAACATCGTTCGTGATGTTGCTGAATATGCCGTTGTGAACAATGTCACGAGCGCAACCCAACTCCAGGGCTTGTTTTACAGCAAGTATAGGGGTGAGTATCAGGGCTTGCATGCTCACCTAGTCATCCAGGCGATTAGGCAGGCAGTGCAAATCGCCAAGTCATTCATGGAGAGGAGAAGGAAGGGCTTAGTGCATAAGCCCTACCCAGAAATCAAGAGCGTTTCCATACGCTTCACGGAGGAGACATGGAGTTATGAGCAGTTCGTTAAATCAATAGCCCCAGTCAGGCTCAGCCTATCACTGCTCGGCAAGAGGAGGGAGGTTTGGATTAGACCTCACAAGCGCTTCTGGCAATACTGGTGGAGGGTTTTGAGTGGTGAAGCAAGGCTAGCCAGTACGCTAGTTGTTAAGCGTAGGTTGAACAAGTGGTATGCAGTGTTCGTGTTCGAAATAAAACCTAGAGAGGAGGAACCAAGATCAATTGTTGCCTTCGACATTAACGAGAACACGGTAGCAGTGGGCAGGATTGATATCGAAACCACCGTGAGCAAGGTAGCCAATTGGAATAGGCAACACGTAACGCCACAGCTCTATACAATCAAGACTGATTTTGGTAGACTAGCCAGGAGGTACGAAAGGGTTAGGAACACAATTATCGAGAGGTTGAAGCCTGGATTCGCATTACCAAGCGGTAAGTACGCGAACATAACAAACACAAGGGAGTTCAGGAGGCGCGTGAAGAGGTTGAGGGAGAGGGTTAGGAAGGTTGGTCGTGTTAGGCACGTGGCGAATGAATTGACAAAGACGCCGGCAATTATCGTAACTGAAGAGTTGGGAAGTAATCCTCAGGGATCGATGATTAACGAAATCAGGAGGAACGAAACAAGACACCGCATAAAACAGACACCATTCAAGGCTGTGGAGAAAGCCGTTGAGGATAAGGCATTGGAGCGCGGCTCCAAGATATTTCGTGTATCGGCATACCGCAATAGCAGGGTATGCCCAATCCATTTCACAAGGCTTGGGGAGACCAACGACTGGCACGTTCTTTACTGCCCAAAGGGGCACTATGTGAATAGGGACTACGCATCCGTGGCGAATATGATGTGGAAAGTAACACCGGAGGGGTGGGTAAAAGGCGTATGGTGGAATTTAAGGAGGGAAATAAATTGGAGAGAGCACGAAGGAAAATCAAACTCACTTATTCCATACGAAATCGTGAAGTACATACATGCAATGCTAAAGGCTTTCACGGCCAGCGAGCAAAGCCCCGCGGTGCTGGCCCGGGGCAGCCCCATGAACCCAGCCGGAGGAGCCAATGAAGGCTGGGCGAGGACACCAATGAACCGCCCTAAGGGAACCCACGCCCTTCAGGGCGGGAAGGGGTCGGAAGGGTTTTAAATTGAGGGGATGATTACTATTTAGTTGGGTGATGAGCCGACGGTCTCTTGAGCGGTGATGAAAGTAGAGTCGCTGATGTACCTACTTATTCCTTGATCTCCCTGGGATTAGGTTTAGGGTTAGTATGATTATTGCTAAGGTGAAGGGCATTAGGAATAGGGATGCTGTTGTTAGCCTATACAGCGTTCCAGAGAGGTAGCCGCCGATTGCTTGTCCTAGTAGTTGAAATATTATCATTAAACCAATGCCATGCCCCCTTCTATCAACACTAACAAGGTCACCCACCCTACTTTGTAAGGCTGTCATCATTAGTTGGGAACCGACCTGGAGGAGGACCAGGTAAATTATTATTGAGACCAGACGATCGAGGAGACCTAAGATACTGCCTATCACTATTGTGGTTGTACCCCAAAGCACCAACTTATTCCTGAGCTTATCGACATAGAATGCAAGTAATACGTTAATCATTATATATGCCGCGTAGGATAACGATACTAAATAACCCCAATAGACCGTGTTAAGTTTTAATCTATAAACCACGTATATCGGTAGTAGAGTATTCATAGGCATTAAGGCTATGAATAACATTAGAGTCATGACATATATCCTGAGTAAGTCCTTTGGTAAATCCGTAATGCTACGTAATAGGTAGTATGACCTCAAGACCTCCTTGAAGGATACACTGCTCTTTGTGCTGTTTAGGGTTTCCTTGATCGTGTATTGCCTAATTAATGCTACAATTAGGGATACAACTGCAGACACTAAGTACGCAATCCTAATTCCAAGTAACCCATACTTATTTATTAACGATCCACCGAGTGGTGGTAATATGAGCCAGGGTATTTGCGGTATCACTGATGTAATCAATATACCACTGGCGTAACGACTTGGTGGAAGCGAATCGAGAATCAGCGCCAGCAGAGCTGGTTGGTAATATGCAGCTGCGGAGTTTAGTGCATAGATTATCATTAATGCCTGCCAGTTTGGTGGTATAGCCATTAGGAAGGAGGTAGCAGTTACAATCCAGGTACCAATAACTATGGATCTTCTGCGCCCTATCGTGTCCGTCAGGTACCCTCCAGGTATTATTGCAAGTAATTGCACGGTCATGGCTACCGAATAGGTTATGCCAATATCGATTGCGTTGGCGCCAAGCATCTTCATGTATATTGATAGGTACGGCATTGTTATCGAGTTGCCTATCGCATACAATAACCAGGTTAGTAATAGTATCCCTACGTTGCCCGATATGTAATACTTGGCATTGCGTCCCAAACCCCGCAATTGATAACACCGTAATTAAAGCCTTATCAAGAGCCTTTTAAGGTAAGCCCTAATCTGCGTTTAATGCCTAGGTAGATTTAATTTAACCCCTGTTTACATGGGTTATGTGGTTACCGTTAAGGCGCCTGGTAAGGTCATATTGTATGGAGAACACGCTGTTGTTTACGGTGAACCCGCCCTGGCAATGGCAGTCAACAAGTACGTCTATGTAACGGCAAAGGTTAGGGATGATAGTAAGATAGGTATAAACGCCATGGATCTAAAGCTGGCCGGCCTTTCCGTAACGATACTTGAGAACGGAGATATAGTGGCTAGGACTGACTACGGCGCCGTAATCTCAGCCCTCAGTTACGTTAAGAGGGCCCTCGAGATAGCCATGGAGTATGTGGGTAAAAGGGTTGGCGTGGATTTATTGATTCGGTCTGAAATGCCCGTGGGCGCTGGCCTAGGAACGTCGGCTGCAGTCGCTGTAGCTACCATATTGGCGTATGTTAAGGCGTTGGGTTACGATATCGATAAGAGGGAACTTGCGCGTCTGGCGTGGCAGGTGGAGAAGGACGTGCAGGGTGCCGCAAGTCCCACCGATACTACGATGGCGACGTTTGGCGGGCTAATCTACATTAAGCCTGAGGGTAACAGCGTCATCATGGAGCCCGTGAAGCCTGGTACCGAGATACCTCTGGTGATTGGCTATACACCAAGGGTTAGCACCACGAAGGAGTTGGTGGCTATGGTCAGGAGGAAGCTTGAATCCATGAGGGATGTGATTGAGCCAATCATTAAAACAATTGGTGTCATCACCAGGAGGGGTAGGGAGGCTTTGGAGAAGGGTGATTTGGAATTGATGGGTACGTTAATGAATATAAATCATGGGCTTCTCGATTCGCTTGGTGTTTCGACGAGACAACTGAATGAGATGGTTTATGCAGCCAGGAGTGCTGGTGCCCTGGGCTCTAAATTAACGGGTGCTGGTGGTGGCGGTTGTATGATTGCTTTATCCGATAAGGTTGATGTTGAGAGGGCTATTGAGCTTATTGGAGGCTCTGTCCTAAGTGCTAGGTTAGATAGTGAGGGCGCTAGGGTTATTGATGATAAATCCTTACCCACGTTAAAATGAACAAAAGTGTTTATTAAGTGTGTTAATACCGATTCCCTAGCGATAAGGGAAATGCAAAGCAATGTGTATGTGCCTGATACCTCGGTATTCCTGGATGGAAGCCTGAAGGAGGCAATATTGAGAGGGGTCATTAGGGGTAGGATATTGGTGCACACGGAGATTGTTAGGAGGTTTGAGAGTGAGGCTAGGGCTGGTGGTGCCCTGGGTTGGCTTGGTATTAGGGAGTTGAATTACATCGTTGATTCAATAAATAAACTCGGCCTTGAGGAGACAAGAATAGAGTTCGTGTCCACACTACCTAAGTCAATACCAAGACCTGACCAGCACTCCGTAGATGAGATAGCCAGGGAGTTGGCTAGGGAGTTGGGTGCCATATTGGTTACCAGCGATGATATGAACCTAGAGATATCAAGAGCCATGGGCATAGAAACCCTATTCATAGGCCAGCACAGGGATAGGCTGGAGATCGAGAGATTCTTCGATAACGACACGATGTCAGTACACCTTAAGGAAGGCTCAATACCCTATGCGAAGAAGGGTAGGCCAGGTAATTGGCAGTTAGTACCCCTTGGCAATGAGCCGCTTAGTAGGGAATACCTGGAGAAGGTGGTTAGGGAGCTAATATCAGCCTCACTCAGGGCGGATAGTAACACTAGGGTTGAGATTAAGAGGGAGAACTCATTAATAATTCAGCATGGTGAGTACAGGATTGTTATTGCGCTACCCCCCGTGTCCGATGGTATTGAGATAACAGCCGTGAGACCACTGATTAAGAGGAGACTTGAGGATTACTCACTACATCCCAAGGTCCTTGATAGGCTAAGCAAGCAGGCCGAGGGCATACTAATAGCGGGACCACCAGGTGCTGGTAAGACGACCTTCGCTCAGGCCTTGGCGGAATACTACATGAACCTGGGTAGGATAGTTAAGACTGTGGAGTCGCCTAGGGACATGGTATTACCTAACGAAATAACCCAGATATCCAAAACCTACGCATCCTCAGAGGAGGTTCACGACTTATTATTACTCTCAAGGCCTGACTTCACGATATTTGATGAGATGAGGGATACGGCTGACTTTCAATTATACATAGATCTCAGGCTTGCTGGCGTTGGTATGGTTGGTGTGGTTCATGCAACGAGCCCAATAGACGCCATACAGAGGTTCATAGGCAGGACGGAGCTTGGTATGCTACCGTCAATAATAGATACGGTACTCTTCATGAGGGATGGTGAGGTTCAGAAAGTATATAGCCTGGAGCTCACGGTTAAAGTACCAGAGGGCATGAGCGAGGAGGATCTAGCTAGACCTGTGGTCATAGTTAAGGACTTCATAAATGATGTTGTTGAGTACGAGGTCTACGTGTTTGGTGAGGAGATATTCGTAACACCAATAGGTAAATCACGTAGGTTAGAGCATGCAGTTAGTGATAAGAGACTTGTGAGTAGGATCGTTAGGGTTTTAAGGAAGTACGTGCCTCCCGAGGAGATATCAATAATCAGAGGCGATGATGGGTCAATAGTCATACAAGTACCAGATGCGTACATAGGGGCTGTTATCTCAAAGGGATTGCCCAAGCTTGAGAACATCAGGAGGAAGTTTAATGTCCAGCTTAAGGTAAAACCAAAAGAATAATGGCGGTTTATGATCAATTATTATTCCCAGGTAATTATCGAGGGCGACTATTGTGATGAAACGCAACATATATAAGTACTTTTACCACTATTGACAGGTAATATGAATTCAATAAGGAAAGTGGGCAATGCTGACCAGGATTCCTACACCAATTATAATAACTATTACGGTAATTATGCATCAACTAATTACTACAATTATGACACAACCTATTACCAATACCCTTACAACACGCAAACCATGCAGTATCCACAGGATCAATACCCGTATTATTACTATTACGAGGATAAGGCACTAACGGGCATTAATTACCTCGATAATTACATACTCGGTGGTGGATTTAAGAGAGGAGAGGTTTACTTAATAGCCGGTGAGGCAGGTACTGGCAAGACCATATTTAGCCTAACCTTTCTAAGAACTGGTGTTGATCTTGGTGAGGTGGGTATGTACGTTACGGTGGACGAACCCTCCGAAGATGTTAAGAGAGGTGTTCGTGATGCGCTTGGGTGGGATTTAGATGCCTACGAGAAGGGTGGTAAATTAATAATGGCTGATTTCAGGACATACTTTAGAATTTATGCACGAGATGAGAAGATAACGCTAGATCCCAGGGATTTAGCTAAGATGATTATTGAGCAAGTCAAGAAGTATGATGTTAAGAGGTTGGTGATTGACCCAATAGCTCCATTAATAATAATGAGCCACCAGGACGTTATTTGGATAAGGGAGTATTTAAGGGAACTCGTTTTCCAACTTAAGCGCCTTAAGGACGTAACTACAATAATGACGTCGGAGATACCGACGGGTGAGGAGAATAAATTGAGTAGGTTCGGTGTTGAGGAGTATTTGGCGAGCGGTGTGATAATGCTATCTCTCAGGGAAATAGCCATGGCGAATAGCGACTTTGGGTGTTTAGCTAGGGTCATGTTCATTAGGAAGATGAGGTGGATGCCGATTAGGCCGATAAAGCTGATATACGAGATAGGACCCAGTGGAATTTACATAATAGGGCCTTTGAATGATGAAAACACGCTGAATTACTATAGGAATTATTACTGTGGCCAGCAGTACGGGCAGGGCTATTACTACTACCCACAATACTACCCACAGCAATACTACACGTCGCAGTATTACGAAACCCAGCAATACCCACAGTAATCTAAATTTATTTATAAGTGTAGGTTTGTACTAACCACTGTGAAACCACTCATTGATGCGTTTACCAATTTGATTGCCAGGATTAGGGGATTGAACTATATAGATGAGGCAACGCTAAAGGAGGTGTTGAGGGAGATCCAGAGAATTTTGTTAAGAGCCGACGTGAGCGCTGATGTTGTGTCGTCAATAACGAAGACCATTGAGGAAAGATTTAGGCAGGAGAGACCTCCCGAGGGGGTAACATCCAAGGAATTCCTGGTATACCTACTATATCAGGAGCTTGTTAAGGCGTTGGGCGGTGAGGGTGCGCCTAGTGTTGACATTACCAAGAGGCCGTATAAATTAATGCTCATTGGTGTTGAGGGCAGCGGCAAAACCACTACGGCAGCTAAGTTAGCTAGGTTCTACATAAGGCGAAACCTGAGGGTCGGGCTTATTGAGACTGATGTGTACAGGCCTGGTGCGTATTATCAGCTTAAGCAATTGGCTGGGAAGGTCAACGCCCTATTCTATGGGGAGGAAAATTCGAGGGATCCATTAAGTATCCTAAGGCATGGGCTAGAGTATATGCAGAGGAATAAGGTTGACCTGGTGATTATTGACACAGCAGGTAGGCATAGAAATGAGGAGGAATTGCTGAAGGAGGCAAGGGCTATCTACGATGAGGCGAAACCGGATGAAGTCATGCTCGTGATAGACGCAACGATTGGCAGACAGGCGGCAGCCCAGACTGAGGCATTCATGAGGTATGTCCCAATAAATAGTGTATTCCTGACAAAGATGGATAGCACGGCTAAGGCAGGTGGTGCGTTAACCTCGGTAATAAAGAGTGGCGCCAGGATTAAGTTCATCGGTGTGGGTGAGGATGTGGATGAGATTGAGGTATTTGATGCCAATAAGTTCGTTTCAAGACTGCTGGGTATGGGTGATCTTGAGGCGTTGATTGAGAAGATAAGGGCTGTTGAGGAGGAGAGGGAGATTATGGAGGAGATAGAGGAGGGTAAATTAAACCTATTAACCATAAAGAAGCAGTTGGACTCCATGATGAAGCTTGGGCCCCTAAGCAAGATAATGGAATTATTACCCACAAGCATGCTCCCAATACAGTATAGGGCGATCATGACGGATGAGGAGAGGATGAGCAACGCGCAGGAGATGCTTAGGCGGTGGAGACACATACTGGATTCAATGACGAAGGAGGAGTTACTTAACCCAGAGATAATTAATGCGTCGAGGATAAGGAGGATAGCCAAGGGCGCCGGTGTGACGCCTAAGGACGTTAAGGAACTACTTAATTATTACCAATTAATGAAGAGAATGATTAATCAAATAAAGAAGTCGAGGAGGAGACTTGGTAGATTAATTGGCGAGTAATATCATAATTGAATCAGTGGTATGTATAACTCCCTCCCTGTCAATCCACCATGCTGACCCTTCAACGTAAGCACCTCCTCATTGCCAGGTTTGTATAGGTATATGAGCGATGAGCCACTACTTGGTATGAAGACGGCATCACTAATCCTATCAACAACGCCCTTATCAACCTCACCAAACAAACCCATGCTTATGGCTTCATCCCTACTCATAATCACACCATCAACACCATTCCGCCTAAGCAGCTCCATCAAATCGTTAATGCCGACACCATCATTAAGCTTGAAATAAACGGCCCTTGCATCGCCGTACGGTGGTATATTGAGCATACCCATTAAGCCTTGGATATCATTGGCCTTCACATTCCTTAAAACCTCATCATGACCATGGTCCGCGGTGATCAAGACACTAAACTTACCAAGGTAATTCCTAGACAACCTAATCACCGAATCCATAGTCTCCCTCAGAACAACCTTACTCTCCTCAGAGTTAGGTCCGTACTTATGTGCGGCTGAGTCTACTGTGGTTATGTATATATGCACGAAAGCCACATCTTGTTCATTAAGGAACTTTGCCGCATTGATTATCGCGTCATAATGCGTTGCGTATTCCACAACCTCGGCGCCTGCATACGTTATTCTCGATAAACCTCCAGACAGACCTTTCGGTACATAAACCCTATTCCTAATCCCTAATGACCCCAATTCCTCAAATATCGTTGACTTTACAGGGAATAACTGCTTCAAGTCGAAGCCGGACTTATGAAGGCCATCCCTCTCACCAACTATTGATCCCATGTTTAATGTGTTCACAATAGTACCAATCTCCTTAATGTATAGATTCGGCCCAAGAACACCGTGCTGCCCTGGACTTAATCCTGTGAATAGGGTCGTCAATACCGTAGCCGTCGTGGTAGGGAATACCGATGATAACCTATACAACTTACTAACCTGTAATGAATTATTAAAAACATCAATGAGATCTTGATAGCTAACTCCATCAATTAATATCAAAACCACATGCCTACCTAGGTCCAAGTCAAGCCTTAACTTAGGACCCCTTGGAGCAATGCCGAAGTGGGATAGTAGGGTGTTGGCTAGGTTGTAGATCCCAAAGCCTGTGTAGTCAGGTACTAAGGATTTACTCATAACAATCTGTGTGTGAATAGGTCAGGAAATTAAATATTAAATTTAAGGTCAGGTAAGATTCGGCATGCTGTGTTGGGATTCGCTCCATGGCTATTTAGCCCACATTCTTTCAATACTCTATTGAAGCCATTAACATATTAACCTCCGTTCTAATCATCTAAGCCCCATGCCTCAATATTCGTTAAAACATGATAAAATTAACGATAAGCCTCGCCCTAAAGGACAAGGGCGAGGTCAGCATGCCGAATCCTGTTTAAATCTCAACCCTGACTCTATATCTAGTTCTGCCCCTAACAATGGTTAGGTTGAATAGCCTATTGCCTTCCATGAATTTCTTGGCTAAGTGAACCTTCAGTTGTACTATGCTTGTTAACTCCTCATTATCGATCGCTGTTATCACATCACCCTGCCTGATACCTGCATCATCAGCGGGGGAGCCAGGTATAACGCCGGCTACGAGTATTCCCCTATCCACAGGCAACCTGAAGTACTTAGCCATGGGTTTGTTAAGGTCAACGCCGTAGATACCAAGGCGTGGTCTAATCACTCTACCAAACCTGAGTATCTCCTCAACGGAGAGCTTGACTAGGTTTATGGGTATGGCGAAGCCAATGCCCTGGGCGCCGGCTATTATTGCCGTATTAACGCCAATAACCTCACCATCCAAGTTGAGTAATGGGCCACCCGAGTTTCCTGGATTTATTGCGGCATCTGTCTGTATTAAGCCCTCAAGGATACCAACGGGCGTCCTTATGCTCCTACCTATTGCCGAGATAACGCCTAAGGTCACCGTAGGCTCGCCCAGAAGACCGAGTGGATATCCTACGGCAAGCACCATCTGACCAACCCTTAATTTATCGGAATCACCAAGCCTTACAGGTTTCACAGAACCAATACCCCTGGTTCTAATTAATGCTGTATCAAACTCTGGATCTGTACCCAATAGTTCCGCCTCGTATTCTTCACCATCTGGCGTCACCACACTGAGTTCGGTTGCGCCCTGGACAACGTGGTTTGCAGTGATTATGTGCTTATCATCTATGAAGAAGCCCGTGCCCAACCCCTTCATTGGTGTTGCATTTAACCACTCATCAACCATCAACCTAGTCGTTATTATACTAACCACGGAAGACCTAATGCCCTCAACAATATCTATAATCCTAGACTCAATATCCCTACTCACACGGAAGTAAGTATTTCGCCCTATTAAGTATTATGCTATGATGCCAATTCATCACTAACAAAGAGAACCAGGTTCTTTCTAACTAGGGCATGTAAATAAGCGATGCGCTACTGAAGGTAAAGCCTTACGCAAACAAAAATAATAATAACCCAACAAGAATAGCACCTGTACCTAAAATGCGTAGGGTTTGTGCATTATGCGGTAGGGAAACTGACATATTGATCGAGGGATTGTGCCCAGATTGCTACAGGAAGACGCACCCATTGGTTAGGGTTAAGAGGGACTTTGTCGGGATAGTTAGGTGCCCGAGTTGTGGGGCAGTGCTATATAGAGGTAGGTGGGTTAAGGATAATAAGGTGATTGAGAAGCTAATACTTGAATCGCTCGATTATTTAGGCAAGGTTTCGAGTACGAGTATTGAAAGTCTCGAGTTAAGGTATGGTCTAACCACGGCCATCGTCAGGGTTAGGGGTACCGTTCACGACCTAATTAAAGAGTATGAGGAGGAAGCCCCTGTTAAGGTTAGGTATAGTGAGGAGTTATGCCCAAGGTGTAGAGATATGGTTAATGAGAAGGAGAGAGCCATTGTGCAGGTTAGGAGCATCGTGCCGATAAACGATCATTTGAGGAGGCTTGTGATTGACATAACCAGGAAGGAGGCTATGAGGGGTGAAGAGAGGAGTGGTTTTTTGAGGATTGATGATGTACAAGGCGGTCTTGACATCAGGTTATCGGATCAAGGCCTGGCTAGAGCTATAGCGTATAGGATACATAAAACACTACCCAGCAGAGTTTTGGAGAGCCAGAGTGTGGTTAAGGGTCGTGGTGATAAGGTAATCACTAAGCTAACCATAAGTGTTGTTGTTGTACCCGTGGGGCGAGGTTCCGTGATAATGTACTTAAACAAGCCATATTATGTACTTGGTTATTCCCAAGGTACCTTTAGGGTACTTGATTTATCAAGTAACGAGACGGTTAATGTGAGGGTTGGGGATTTGATAAGGCATGGAATTAGCATCCCGAAGTATGAAGCAACCTGTATCGAGAAAGGCAACACTAGAGCACTTGAGGTGATCATTGGTAGTGAAAGGTACATGATTAATAATGCATGTTAAACGGTAAAGGTTGGGTTTATAAGTACATGCGACTAATTGCTTTAGATGCCTAGGGAGAATCAACAGGGCAGTAAGGTGAGATTGCCCGAGGAGGGTGAGATGCTTGCGAAAATTGTGGAGCTTGTTGGTGATGATAGGGCCAAGGCTATTTGCCAGGATGGTAAGATTAGGCTAGTTAGGATACCAGGTAAGTATAGGAAGAAGATGTGGTTGAGGATTGGTGATTACGTACTGGTTGCACCTTGGGATTTCGAACCAAATAGGGCTGACTTAATATATAAGTATGAGAAGGGCGAAGTCAACGAATTAAGGCAGAGTGGTTATGCGGATATACTAAATCAATTAGACGAATTAGCAGGATAATAACCCACGAATTAATTAAGTATTTCTATTTCATTACTATCAATGAAATAAACCAAGTATGAACAAATGTGAAGACTAATAATGTAATATAACGTAATAAATTACGCAGTGATCATACCAGGCAAAGACCTAAGTCCCCGTTGATACGAAGATATGATTAGTTTTATAAGGAGCGTTACTTAAGCCCAAGTCTCTTAATGAGCTCCCTGGCTATCTCCTCGGGACTTCCCTCAATGAATTGACGCAAGCGCTCACGCGGTCTCAACTCCCTAAGCTCTGTGACGGCGGTCAATGAACCCTTAAAACCAACCTCATCCTCAGTGAGCCCAAGGTCCTTTATACCCCATATTGTGAGCTTAAACTCACTCTGTGCCCACTGAAGCCTCTCAAAATCTGGAAATCTAGGCGTGTTGACGCCTAACTCCACAGAGAGTACCGCGGGTAATTTAACCTTCACAACCTCATAACCTCCCTTAATGGTCCTTCTAACGATTATTGAATCCTCCGTAGCATCCACAACCTGCGATACGTAGGTAACCGCGGGTATCCCAAGCCACTCAGCAATGCCTGGTGGTACCTGCCCTGTTGATCCATCCTCACTCTCCTCACCAGTTATAACGAGTGAATAATCACCTATCTTCTTGATCGCCGCCGCAAGTACCTTAGACGTTACAAAGGCATCGGAGCCTCCCAACGCCCTATCGCTCACTAACACGGCATCATCAGCGCCCATCGCAATACCCATTTTAATGAACTGATCCCAGAATGGTGGCCCCATTGAGAGTATTATGACCTTACCACCATACTTCTCCTTCAACTGTAATGCTAATTCCAGGGCGTTTTTGTCCGCGGGATTTATCTCATTGGTCGCCTTAGACCTATCCACCGTCTTCGTTATTGGGTCAAACCTGATCTCCTCGGGCTTTGGTGTTACCTTCATTGTTACTATTATGTTTTTCAGCGCAACCATTACTTACCACCCCCTAACTCCTTTATTAATGCCTTTAATATATCGAATAAATCAGCCACAACACAATAATCACAGTTCTCAAATATTGGAGCCTCCCTATCGGTGTTTACGGCAACTATTGTTCCGCAATCCCTAATGCCATAAACAAAATGGGGGGCACCGCTGGCACCAAATACAAATGCAACCTTTGCCCTAAGTGAAACTCCTGTGGTTCCTATCTGGTAATCCCTAGGTACTATGCCCATGTCAGCAAGGGGTCTAGTCACGCCAACAGCTGCGCCTATTAAATTAGCGAATTCCTTAATTAGCTCTAAATCACTGCCTGTTCCAAGTCCAGCCACAACAACCCTTTCAGCCCTGGAGAGGTCAGGCATTGGCGAAACACTCTTCTCGACAAGCTCTATCCTACGCCTTCCAACAAGATCCGCTGGGATGGTTTCCTTAATAACAGTGGCCTCCTTATCGCTTACCCTTGCCTCATAGGTACCTGGACTAACTGTAGCCATCTCAGGTTTACCCCCTGTGCAGACCACGGTAGCCACTATATTCCCGCCAAAACCTGGCACAGCAGTTACAAGTTTTCTATCCTTTTCATCAATGTCCACCATAATAACATGGGCGCTTAAGCATGCCCTAAACCTAACCGCCAACCTACCAGCCAGGTCCCTAGAGTTTCTGGTGGCGGGCAGTAGTAAATACCGTGGCCTGTACTTATTAATAATGTAAGACACGACCTCGGTATAGGCATCACTATTATAATGCCTCAGGTCTGGGTGATCTACCACAATCAATTTATCAGCACCGTACTTAGACGCCTCCTTAACCAGGTTATCCGTTTCATGACCCAACAGTATGCCGAGAACCTCCTCATTAAACTTCCTACCCAACTCACCAGCCCTGGTAAGCACCTCAAGTGATGCTCTCTCCAGTTCTCCATTGTCCTGCTCAATGAATACCGAGATGCTCCTCCACTCACTCATACTAATCACCCAAGACACTGTCTAGGAATTCCACAAGATCCATAACCTTCAGGTTCGTCCTCATGACCTTATTCGCATCCTCAAGCATCCTGAAGCAGTATGTGCATGCCGTCAGCACAACAGATGCGCCCGTGTTAACAGCCTCTCTTAACCTACGTTTAGATAGTTCCGTGGAGACCCTAGTCTCAAGCGCTATACCACCTCCACCAGCACCACAACAGAGTGATTTCTCTCTAGAATGCTCCATCTCCACAAGCCTCACGCCTGGTATTGACGTTATCACCCTCCTCGGCTCTTCGATGACCTTCTGGTGCTTAGATAAGTAGCATGGGTCGTGGTATGTCACCGTGATGTCAGCCTTCTTATCGACCTTCAACTTGCCTGTGCGGATGAGCTCATCGAGAAGTTCTACGTAATGTACAATCTTCACACCCTTAAGGTACTTCTTAAGTGAGTATTCACAGTGCGGTGATAGCGTAACTATTACTGGAGCCTTAACATTATTCATTATTGCATCCCTGAGCTTCGTTGTGTACTCCTCATAGAATGCCTTATTGCCTGTATGCTCAATGATATCGCCACAGCATGACAAACCCATGTACATACCAACCTTAAGACCTGCCTTCGTTAAAACCCTAATCAACGCCTTGATATGTCTCTGGAGCCTTGGGTCACCCACGGAGAGGCAGCATGGGTATATTACAACATCGGGGTTCTCATTATTTATCAAACCACTGAATTGGGCAGCGAATCTCCTCTTATCAGTAACCGTGTAACCCCACGGATTCTGATTTTCATAAATCTTCCAAAGTATTTCATTAATTTTCGTTGGGAATACCTTAGACTTCATAGCCATGGTCCTAATTACCTCCACCAGGTTCACAATCTCAACATTGTTAGGACATAGTGCCTGGCAGGTACCACAGGTAACGCAATCCCAAATGACCTTGAAGTCCCTATTATCAACCACGCCCAACTGGGCCTTCTTAACGAGTAATCTAATATTGTAGGACTCATCAGTTATGGGGCAGTATGTACTGCAGGTCCCGCATTGATAGCATAGGCTTAGTGTTGGTACAACTTTCAGAAGCTCCTCCCTAAGACTAAAATTAACGGTTACTGGCATCACTCATCACCTTAGTTGTTTTATTTTTTGTTTTGTTTGTTCTATTTCCTCCTTCGTCACCGTTTTTACCACCCTCTCGGCTTCCCTCATTGCTTCGACTAGGTCTGTTACGTCTGGTGCTCCGAATAGTCTCAATTGGAATCTCTCCTCCCTAACGCCTATGTTCTTCAACCTCTTCTTCCAATTCTCGAACCTCCTAACCGTGTTGTAGTTCGCGGTT